>JAJTXO010000124.1 GCA_021463315.1 Caldilineales bacterium
GGTCAGTCCTGCACGCCAAAGGACTGACCGTCCTGGTCAACCCGTAGACCAGCTCAACGCGTTGAGACGATCTTGGTGGCAGGACTCAGGACGGTCAGTCCTGCACGCCAAAGGACTGACCGTCCTGGTCAACCAGCAGACCAGCTCAACGCGTTGGGACAATCTTGATCGCAGGACTCAGGACGGTCAGTCCTGCATGCCAAAGGACTGACCGTCCTGGTCGACCAGCAGACCAGCTCAACGCGTTGAGACGATCTTGGTGGCAGGACTCAGGACGGTCAGTCCTGCATGCCAAAGGACTGACCGTCCTGGTCAACCGGCAGACCAGCTCAACGCGTTGGGACAATCTTGATGGCTGGACTCAGGACGGTCAGTCCTGCACGCCAAAGGACTGACCGTCCTGGTCAACCCGTAGACCAGCTCAACGCGTTGGGACGATCTTGGTCGCTGGATTCAGGACGGTCAGTCCTCTGTCCTCTCAGGAGACAACTATGACTCAAACAACCACCCTCATCAACAGCGCTCCGCTGCCCAATATCCCGTGGGAGGCGCGGCCGCAGGGTTCCTCGGCCGTGATCTGGCGCTCGGCGCGCAACCCGATCATCCCCCACGACCTGATTCCTTCGTCCAACAGCATCTTCAACAGCGCGGTCGTGCCCTATCAGGGCGCGTTTGCCGGCGTCTTTCGCTGCGACAACACCGCGCGCGCTATGCAACTGCACGCCGGCCGCAGCACCGACGGCGTCCACTGGACCATCGACAACCAGCGCATCCAGTGGCAGCCGGCCAACGGACAGGTGGCCGAGATCAACGCCTTCCAGTACGGCTATGATCCGAGGGTGGTTTGGATCGAGGACCGCTACTACGTCACCTGGTGCAACGGCTACCACGGCCCCACCATCGGCGTGGGCTACACCTACGACTTCGAGACTTTCACCCAGTTGGAGAACGCCTTCCTGCCCTTCAACCGCAACGGCGTGCTCTTTCCGCGCAAGATCGGCGGGCGCTATGCCATGCTCAGCCGGCCCAGCGACAACGGCCACACCCCCTTTGGCGACATCACCTACAGCGAGAGCCCTGACATGCAGTTTTGGGGCCGCCATCGCTACGTCATGGGCGCGGCCGGCGGCTGGCAGAGCACCAAGATCGGCGCGGGGCCGATCCCTATCGAGACCAGCGAGGGGTGGCTGTTGATCTACCACGGCGTGCTGACCTCGTGCAACGGCTTCGTCTACAGCTTCGGCGCGGCGCTGCTGGATATCGACCAGCCGTGGCGGGTGATAGCGCGCGGCGAGCCCTATCTGCTGGCCCCGCAGGCGCCCTACGAGCGCACCGGCGACGTGCCCAACGTGGCCTTCCCCTGCGCGGCGCTGGTGGATGGCGCCAGCGGCCGCCTGGCTATCTACTACGGCGCGGCGGACACCGTGACCTGCCTGGCCTTCGCCTACGTGGACGAGATCGTCGACTTCGTCAAGGCCAACGCGATGTAGGACGATCTTCCCGATCGTCCGCTCCCTGGCTGCTGGGGCCGGTTGCCAGCCGTGCCCGCCACCGGCCGATAGCAAGAACGGAAAGCTCCATGCAACGCACGCGCCTCTTGTTGATCATCGGATTGTTGGTACTGGCCGCCTGTTCTCCACCGGCCGCGCCGCAGCCGCCGGCCGGTGACACGCCGGCCGCCGTCGAACCGACCGCGGCGGTTGAGCCAGTCGCCGCGACGGCCACTGCGCTGCCTGCGCCCGCTCCCGGCGCGCTGCTGGTCGATCCATCCATCGACCTGGGGCCGATCAGCCTCTACATCTACGGAACCAACTACGGCCCCAGGCTGGCGGTGCCGATAGAGATGATGCCAGAGGTGATCGATTCCCGCTTCACCACGCTGCGCTGGCCGGGCGGCGACTGGACCGACACGGTGGACATGAGCACCTTCCAACTGGACCAATTCGTCTGGTTCTACGAGCAGTTGGGGGCGCTGCCCACCATCAGCGCGCGGCTGTTCGGCGGCAAGCCGGAGGCCGCGGCCGAGCAGGTGCGCTATGCCAATCTGGAGAAGGACTACGGCGTCGAGTACTGGAGCATCGGCAACGAGCCGACGCTGTACGAAGAACAGTACAACGAGAGCTACGACACCGAGCGCTTCAACCGCGAGTGGCGCGCCATCGCCGAGGCCATGAAGGCGGTCGATCCCAGCATCAAGCTGATGGGGCCGGAGCTGCACCAGTGGAACAGCGATCTGGCCACGACGCTCAAGGACTCGGCCGGGCGCGACTGGATGATCGAGTTCCTGAAGGCCAACGGCGACCTGGTGGATGTGGTGACGGTGCACCGCTATCCTATGTACAGCGAGCGGGGCGACCCGATCACCTTCGACGAGCTGCGCGCCAACACCGAGGTCTGGGACGACGAGATCCGCTACCTGCGCGAGCTGATCCAGGAATACACCGGCCGCGACCTGCCCATCGCCATTACCGAGATCAACTCCTCGCCCACCAGCGTTTCCGGCCAGCCAGCCAGCCCCGATTCCTTCTTCAACGCGATCTGGTACGCCGATGTGCTGGGCCGGCTGATGACCGGGGACGTGTGGATGGTGAACCTGTGGAACATCTCGCAGCGCAGCACCGGGCTGGGGCTGATCGATGGCTTCGAGATGCGCCCTACCATGTACACCTTCCGCATGGTCAAGCAGTTCGGCGACCAGCAGGTCCATGCCGCGTCGGGCGCGCAGGATGTGACGGTCTACGCGGCGCTGCGCGACGATGGCACGCTGACGGTGATGATGATCAACCTGGGCGATGAGGAGCAGACGGTGACGCTGGAGATCGCGGGCCAGACGCCGGCCGAGGCTGAGGTGTGGCTGCTGGACGCGGAACACAACGCCGAGAACCTGGGAGTGCAGCCCTGGCCAGCCGGTGGGCAGGTGATGCTGCCGGGACAGTCGGTGACGTTGTTCGTGGTGCGGTAGCCAAGCAGAAACAAAAGGCACTCGATTCCTGAGCTAGGTCATATTCAGAGGGGGGCAAATGTGTTATGCTGGGGCTGTTCTGGCGCGGCATCGCAAGTTGGGTTTTTGTCCCCCCACATGGCCAATTCAGCGCGCCTTTGTCATCTCTGGAGAGCGACTATGTATGACCTGATCATCATCGGCGGCGGGCCGGCGGGACTGACCGCCACCGTATACGCCATTCACAAGCGACTGGAAACGCTGCTGATCACGGAAGATCTGGGCGGCAAGGCTAACTACCGCATGCATATCCGTGGGCTGGAAAGCTATGAGACGATCAACGGCGAGGAGCTGGTGCGCAAGTTCCAGAACCAGGTGGAACAACTGGATTTTGCGCGCCTGATGGACAGGGCGCTGGCTGTGGAGGCGCTGCAAACCAACGATGGCCGCGAGATCTTCTGGGTGACCACCGAGAGCGGCGCGTCGTTCATGGCTCGTTCCCTGCTGGTGGCCACTGGCAGCCGTCCGCGCATGCTGGATGTGCCCGGCGAGCGCCGGCTGTTGGGCCTGGGCGTCAGCTATTCGGCCATCAGCCACGCGCCCCTCTTCTGGGGCAAGGATACGGCCGTGGTCGGCAGCGACGTCCTGGCCTTTCGTTCCGTCGCCGAGCTGGCGATGCTGGCCAACCGTGTCTATCTGGTGGCCAGTGATCCGCTGCCGCATCAATCGCCCTGGCTGGAGAAGCTGCGCAGCTTCGACAACGTGACCATTCTGGAGGGCTTCACCGTCCGCAGCGTGGGCGGATCGCCTTACCTGGAGAGCATGACCGTCGCCGCGCCCGACGGCCAGCCGCAGGAGATTCCCATCAGGGGGTTGTTCGTCGAGTTGGGCGTGACCCCCGAGGCGGAGCTGGTGCGAAGTCTGGTGGATCTCGACGCCATGGGGCGAATCAAGGTCAACAGCCGCGGCGAAACCAGCCGGCCGGGCGTCTATGCCGCGGGCGATGTCACCAACAGCTACGCCGAGCAGGTGTTGATCGCCATCGGCGACGGCGCCAAAGCGGTGCTGTCGGCCTACGAGTATTTGCTGCGCGGCAGCCGGCGGAGCAACACGTAACCCGGAATTGCGGGATGTGGTTCCTGGGAAGCGTAACGAGTAACGAGTAATGCGTAACCCGGAATTGCGGGATGTGGTTCCTGGGAAGCGTAGCGAGTAACGAGTAATGCGTAACCCGGAATCGCGGCATTTGTCTCTCAGGTGCAAGTTCGGCGTAACAAGTTATTCATCCCTATAGCCACAGTACTCCATTCCGGGTTACGAGTTACGTGTTACTCGTTACGACTCCCCATCCTCACACGCGCATCGCCCCCTTCCGGGTTACGAGTTACTCGTTACTCGTTACGACAAAACATATCAACACACACCCCCACTCACTGGAGATCAAAATGACCGCAACACTGATCGATGGCTCCGCCATCGCCGCCGACATCCGCGCTGAGATCAAGGCGCGCGTCGATGAATTGTTCGCCGCTTCTGGCCGCCGGCCAGGGCTAGCCACGGTTTTGGTGGGCGAAGATCCCGCCTCGCAGGCCTACGTCCGCATGAAGGGCAAGAACAGCGTCGAGGTGGGCATGGAGAGCTTCAGCTACAAGCTCCCGGCCACCGCCTCGCAGGAGGAAGTGGAAGGGCTGGTGGCTGATCTGAATGCCAACCCGGCTGTCAACGGCATCCTGGTGCAACTGCCGCTGCCCAAGCATCTCAACGAAGAGGCGATCCTGGGCGCGATCAGCCTGGAGAAGGATGTGGACGGCTTCCATCCAGTCAACATCGGCCGGCTGGTGATGAAGGGCCGCCAGCCGCTCTTCATCCCTTGCACCCCCAAGGGCTGTCTGGAGCTGCTGCGCCGCACCGGCGTCAAGCTGGAGGGGGCCAACGCGGTGGTGCTGGGCCGCAGCAACATCGTGGGCATGCCGGTGGCCGCGCTGCTCTTGCACGCCAACGCCACCGTCACCACCTGCCACTCGCGCAGCAAGGATCTGCCCGGCATCTGCCGCGGGGCCGATGTGCTGGTGGCAGCCGTGGGCCGGGCTGAGATGGTCAAGGCCGACTGGGTCAAGCCGGGCGCAGTGGTGATCGATGTGGGCGTCAACCGGGTCGACGACGCCACGCGCAAGAGTGGCTATCGCCTGGTGGGCGACGTGGCCTTCGACGAGGTCAAGGAGGTCGCCGGCGCGATCACCCCTGTCCCCGGCGGCGTGGGACCGATGACCATTGCCATGCTGCTGCAAAACACGCTGGACGGGTTCGAGCGGACTGTCTAGCGGAGCTTGGAGGAACTATGCAAGATCTAACCGAAGCCTTTGTCGAGCTGATCCGCCGCACTTCTACGGATTTGCCGGCGGATATGGAGAATGCGCTGCGCGCGGCGCGGGAGAGCGAGGCGGCCGGCTCGGCCGCGCAGGGCGCGCTGGATACCATGCTGGTCAACCAGGACATGTCGCGGCGGCTGTCGCGGCCCATCTGCCAGGACACCGGCACGCCGATCTTCGAGGTGCATTACCCCGTGGGTTGGTCGACCCGCCAGCTGGCCAGCCAGATCAAGCAGGCTGTGACCATCGCCACCGACAAATCCTACCTGCGGCCCAACGCGGTGGACGCCATCAGCGGCGACAACAGCGGCGACAACAGCGGCGTCGAGTTCCCCACCATCCACTTCCACGAGTGGGACGAGGACGCGGTGCGGGTGGATCTGATGCTCAAGGGGGGCGGCTGCGAGAACGTCGGTGCGCAGTATTCCCTGCCCAGCGCGCCGCTCAAGGCCGGCCGCGACCTGGAAGGGGTGCGCCGGGCCGCGCTGGATGCGGTGGTCAAGGCCCAGGGCCAGGGCTGCGCGCCGGGCGTGCTGGGCATCGCCGTGGGCGGCGACCGGGGCGCGTCCTATGCTTTCAGCAAGCAGCAGCTTTTCCGGCCGCTGGGCGACCGCAACCCCGACCCGGAGCTGGCCGCGTTGGAAGAGACCATCAAGGCGCAGGCCAACGAGCTGGGCATCGGACCGATGGGCTTCGGCGGTCAGACCACGGTGCTGGATGTGCAGATGGACACCATGCACCGCCTGCCGGCCAGCTTCTTCGTCTCAGTCAGCTACATGTGCTGGGCCAACCGCCGGCGCAGCATGACCGTGCGCGGCGAGGAGGTGACCTACTCATGATTCATCAACTGACCGTGCCCATCTCAGACGAGGCCATCAGCGCGCTGCACGTGGGCGACCAGGTGGAGATCAGCGGCGTGATCTTCACCGCGCGCGACGCGGCCCACAAGTACATGGTTGAGAAGTTCATCAAAACCGACGGCAATCCCCCGGAGTCGGAAATGGCGCTGTACGAGCTGTTGCAGGAGAAGCTAGACGGCGGCGTGATCTACCACTGCGGCCCGGTGGTGGCCAAGGAGGCTGGTCGTTGGTCGTTCGTGGCAGCCGGCCCGACCACCAGCATCCGCGAGGAAGTGTATCAAGATCTGGTGATCGAGCACTTCAATTTGAAGGCCGTGATCGGCAAGGGGGGCATGGGACCCAGGACGCTGGCCGCCTGCCAGAAGTTCAAGGCGGTCTATCTGCACGCGGTAGGCGGCGCCGGCACGTTGATCGCTGAGCGAGTGGTGGAGGTCGAGGATGTCCACAAGCTGAAGGAATTCGGCGTGCCCGAAGCCTTCTGGCAGATCCGCGTCGAGGGCTTCCCGGCCGTGGTCACCATGGACAGCCACGGCGCCTCGATTCACGCCGACGTCGCCGCACAGTCAGAGGAAAAGCTGAGGGCGCTCGTATAGCGTGTCAGCGTCCTTTGGCAACGAGATTGCGTTCGCGGGCGTCATCAGGAGGACATCATGATGGAAATCTTGGACTTGGTCAATATGATCCGACAAATCGCCTTTGCCATCCATGTCTATCTTGGACATGGACACCTGGAGAAGGTGTACGAAAACGCGCTGGTGCATCGGATGCGCAAAGCTGGTTTGCGAGTCGAGCAGCAAGTTCCCATCAAGGTCTACGATGAAGACGGCACGTTGATCGGCAACTATATTGCCGACATACTTGTCGAGGGCGTGCTCATCATCGAGATCAAAGCCGCGGGAGAGCTGGCGCCGGAACATGAAGCGCAGATCCTGGGCTATCTGAAGGCCACCGGCATGCAGCACGGGCTGCTCATCAACTTCGGTTCCTATCGCTTTCAGATCCGCAAGTACATTCGGACTGCCTGAGTTTGTCACAGAGAGCGCAAAGAGCACATAGATCAGAAGCTCTTTGTGTTCTTTGTGTTCCTTGCGGCTGATGATCTGAGCTTGCCACAGAGAGCGCAAAGAGCACATAGATCAGAAGCTCTTTGTGTTCTTTGTGGCTGATGATCTGAGCTTGCCACAGAGAGCGCAAAGAGCACATAGACCAGAAGCTCTTTGTGTTCTTTGTGTTCTTTGTGGCTGATGACCTGAGCTTGCCACAGAGAGCACAAAGAGCACATAGACCAGAAGCTCTTTGTGTTCTTTGTGCTCCTTGTGGCTGATAAATCTGAGCTTGCCACAGAGAGCACAAAGAGCACATAGATCAGAAGCTCTTTGTGTTCTTTGCGGCTGATGATCTGAGCTTGCCACAGAGAGCGCAAAGAGCACATGGACTAGAAGCTCTTTGTGTTCTTTGTGTTCTTTGCGGCTGATAAATCTGAGCTTGCCACAGAGAGCGCAAAGAGCACATAGACCAGAAGCTCTTTGTGTTCTTTGTGGCTGATGATCTGAACTTGCCACAGAGAGCGCAAAGAGCACATAGATCAGAAGCTCTTTGTGTTCTTTGTGTTCCTTGTGGCTGATGATCTGAGTGGAGGTTCTGTGCATGGCTGATTCCTTACTTTCTGCTTTCTTCAACCCCAGCGGCGTGGCTGTCATCGGCGCGTCGGCCGACCCGCGCAAGCTGAGCCATGGCGTGTTGCGCAACGGCCTGAGCTACGGCTTCAGCGGCGCGGTCTATCCGGTCAACCCGCGCGCCCAGGAGATCCTGGGCCTGCCCTGTTACCCTGACATCGAGACCGTGCCCGATCCGGTGGAATTGGCCGTGCTGATGACGCCGGCCGCGACCTGCCCCAGCGTGCTGGAGGCCTGTGGTCGCCGCGGTCTGAAGGCGGCCATCGTCATCTCCGGCGGCTTCCGTGAAGTGGGCGCAGAGGGACTGGCCTTGGAGCAAGAGCTGCTGCGCATCGCGGCCCAGTATGACATGCGGCTGATTGGCCCCAACTGCGTCGGCACCCTGGACGCGCACACCGGCCTCAACACCACCTTCATCCGCACCATGCCCAAGCCCGGCCCCATTGCCTTCGTCAGCCAGTCGGGCGCGATCTGCGGCGGCATCCTGGAATGGACCGCGGGCAAGGGGATCGGCTTCAGCCGCTTCGCCACCCTGGGCAACGCAGCCGACGTCACTGAGACCGACCTGCTGCTGGACCTGGCCGGAGACCCCAACACCCGGGTTATCGTGGCCTACATCGAGGCCATCCGCGATGGCCGGCGCTTCATCGATGTCGCG
>JAJTXO010000125.1 GCA_021463315.1 Caldilineales bacterium
GAATGATGAACGGCGGAGCGCGCTTCCGGACTCATCATTCATCATTCATCATTCATCGTTCAAGGAGCTACGACAATGCAAGACTTGCAGATAGTACGCGACGAGGCGTTGGCTGGATTGGCGGCGGCGGGCGATGAGGCCGCGCTGGAGGTGTGGCGCATTCGCTATCTGGGCCGCAAAGGACAGATGCTGGAGCTGCTGCGCGCGATCCCTGACCTGCCGGCCGAGCAGCGGCCGGCCTTTGGTCAGGCAGCCAACGCGCTGAAGAACGAGCTGACCGCGGCCTTCGATGAGCGCCAACAGGCGGTGGCGCAGCTCAAGCTGGCGGCCGAGCTGGCAGCCGAGGGGGTGGATGTGACCCTGCCCGGCCGGCGGCCGCAGTTGGGCCGGCTGCACCCCAGCACCCAGACCCTGCGCGAGATCTACGACATCTTCGCGGCCATGGGCTTCCAGGTCTACACCAGCCCCGATGTGGAGACCGACGAGCGCAACTTCGAGCTGCTCAACATGCCCCCCGGCCACCCGGCCAGGGACATGTGGGACACCTTCTACACCACGACGCCCGGCGTCATCATGCGCACCCACACCAGCCCCGGCCAGATCCACGCCATGCGCGCCCTGGGGCCGGACAAGCCGATCCGCGTCATCCTGCCCGGCATGTGCTTCCGCTATGAGCAGGTCACCGCCCGCTCGGAGATGATGTTCCATCAGGTGGAAGGCCTCGCCATCGGCCGCCACATCACCATGGCCGACCTGAAGGGTGTGATCGTGGAGTTTGCCAACCAGCTCTACGGCGCGGGCCGTCAGTTGCGCTTCCGCTGTTCGCATTTTCCCTTCACCGAGCCCAGCGTGGAGGCCGACGTGGACTGTATCCTGTGCGGCGGCAAGGGCTGCGCGGTCTGCAAATACACCGGCTGGCTGGAGATCATGGGCGCGGGCATGGTACACCCGACAGTGCTGCGCAACGGCGGCTACGACCCGGCCGAATGGTCGGGCTTCGCCTTCGGCATGGGCCCCGAACGCATCACCATGCTCAAGCACGGCATCACCGACATCCGCTACTTCTTCGGGAACGATCTGCGGTTCCTGGAGCAGTTTGGATGACAAGGTGGCAAGGTGGCCGGGTGACAAGGTGACAAGATGACACCGACTCCTTCACCTTGTCACCCGGTCACCCTGTCACCTTGTCATTAAGCCTGGAGACGAACCCATGACCGTTATACGCGTCCCCCTATCCTGGTTGAACGATTTCGTCGATATCCGTGACCTGGACCCTGTCGAGCTGGCCGAGCGGCTGACGCTGGCCGGGCTGGAGGTCGAGCATATCCGCTGGGTCGGGCTGAACCCCTCCCCCCGCTACCACGTGCCGCCCGAGCGCATGGACGAGGCCGACGGCTTGGGCTGGGAGCGGGACAAGCTTTTCGTGGGCGAGATCCTGCACACCGAGCGGCACCCCGACGCCGACCGCCTGCTGCTGGCCACGGTGGAATACGGCGGCGCCAAGCCGATGACCATCATCACCGGCGCGCCCAATCTGCGGCCGGGCGACAGCGGACTCAAGATCGCCTTCGCCACCATCGGCGCGCGGCTGGTCGATCCCTACGCCGACAGCTACAAGACCATGACCCTCAAGGCCGGCAAGATCCGCGGCATCCAGTCCGAGGGCATGGCCTGCTCCGAGCGGGAGCTGGGCATCAGCGAGGAGCACGAGGGCATCATCCTCCTGCCGGCCGACGCGCCGGTGGGCCAGCCGTTGGCCGACTATATGGGCGACGCGGTGCTGGAGATGGACCTGACGCCCAACCTGGCCCGCGCCCTGAACATCATCGGCGTGGCGCGGGAGGTGGCCGCGCTGTACGACCGGCCGCTGAAGCGCGTGCAGCCGGAGCTGGCCAGCCTGGCCGGCATTGTGCGCGCCGAGGCCCTGCCGCGGCCGCCAGCGCCAGCCGAGCCCTTCGTCCAGATCGTCATCGAGGATCCCGAGCTCTGCCCGCGCTACACCGCCACCCTGATCCGCGACGTGGAGATCGGCCCGTCGCCCGGCTGGGTCCAGGATCGCCTGCGCAAGGCCGGCGTGCGTCCCATCAGCAACATCGTCGATGCCACCAACTACGTGATGTTGGAGTGGGGCCAGCCGACGCATGCCTTCGACTACGATCTGCTGGTGGAACGGGCGAAGAAGGTGGCCGGCGGAACGATGAAGGATGAACGCGGAACGATGAATCCGGAGGCGCTGCCGACCATCATCATGCGCCGCGCACAGCCGGGCGAGAAAATGACCACGCTGGACGGCAACGAGCGGCAGTTGACGCCCGACATGCTGATGATCACCGACACGCTGGGGCCGATCGCGGTCGGCGGCGTGATGGGCGGGCTGGAGACCGAGGTCAACGACAAGACCCGCAACGTGCTGCTGGAGGCCGCGGCCTTCGACTTCATCAACAACCGGCGCACCTCGCAGGCCCTGCGTCTGCCCAGCGAGGCCACCGCGCGCTTCAGCAAGGGCATTTCAGCCGAGATGCCGGTCCCGGCCGGCCTGCGCTGCGCCCGCATGATGGCTGATCTGGCCGGTGGCGTTGTGGTCGCGGGCGTCGAGGACTGCTACCCCCGGCCGCAGACCAGCGTGCAGGTGGAGATCACCCCGGCCGAGGTGCGGCGCATCCTGGGTATGGACGTGCCCGTCGCGCAGATGCGCGAGATTCTCGAACGGCTGGAGTTCGCCGTCGAAGACGCCCCCTCCCCAGACTATGGTCATGCTGAGGTCCGCCGAAGCATCCCTCCCTCGTTGCACGTGACCGTGCCCTGGTTCCGCCTGGACGTGACCATCCCGGCCGATCTGATCGAGGAGATCGCGCGCATCATCGGCTACGATCAGATCCCGACCACGCTGATGGACGACGCGCTGCCGCCGCAGTGGCGCAACTGGGCGCTGGAGGGCAAGGAGCGGGTGCGCGACATCCTGCTGGGCGCGGGCCTGCAGGACAGCATCAGCTATGCCTTGATGGGGCCGGAGCTGAACCGCAAGCTGCTGGCGGCGCAGGGCGAAACCATGTATGACTCGCTGGCCGGTCGCACACCAGCCGACGCGCCGCTGCCGATGATCCTCGACCCCGAGATGCTGGTGCGGCTGGAGAACCCGCTGACCCCCGTCGCCGACCGGCTGCGCTCGACGCTGCTGGGCAGCATGCTCAGCGCACTGGCTGGCAACCTGCGCACGGCCGGCCGGGTGGCGCTGTTCGAGATCGGCAAGGTCTACTGGCCGATTCCTGGCGAGCTGCTGCCGGCCGAGCCGGAGCATGTGGCTATCGCCCTGGCCGGCCCGCGCGCGGCCGGCGCCTGGCTCAACCGCGACGACGCGCCGTTGGACTTCTTCGATCTCAAGGGGGTCGTCGAGGAGCTGCTGGAGCGGCTGGGCCTGCTGGGCGACGCCCGCTTCGAGCCAGCCATCCACCCGCTGTTCGGCCCCCAGGCCGCGCGCATCCTGCTCAAGGGGCGGCCCATCGGCGTGCTGGGCGAGCTGCATCCGGCCGTGCGTCGCGCCTTCGATTTGCCCGACGGCCGCGCAGCCGTGGCCGAGCTGCAACTGGCCCCGCTGGCCGCGGCCGTCAGCGCCCGCGCCAAGATGCAGCCGCTGAGCAGCTTCCCGGCCGTCAAGGAGGACCTGGCCCTGCTGGTGGATGAGGGCGTTACGGCCGAGCAGGTGGAGCAGGCCATTCGCCAGGCCGGCGGCAGCCTGCTGCGCGATGTCACGCTGTTCGACCTCTACCGTGGCAAGCAGGTGCCGGCCGGCAAGAAGAGCCTGGCCTACGCGCTGACCTTCCAGGCCGACGACAAGACCCTCAAGGATGCCGACGTGGAAAAGGTGCGTCGCCGTATCGTGGCGCGCTTGAGCCAGACTGTCGGCGCAGAGCTGCGGGGATAGTTTTCCCCCTGCCGCCGCGTTCGCCGCGGAGTTCGCATGCCCACGCGCGGACTCCGCGGCCGACGCGGGCCAAGGGAGCAACGTTTGATGAAGAATTCTCGGTTGGTGTTGGCGGGAGCAGCGGTGGCCGGGCTGGGCGGGCTGGCCTATGCTCGCTATGTGGAGCGTCTGTGGATCGACGTGCGTCGCCTTTGGGTGCGGGTAGATTCGCCGGGCTTGCCGCCGGACGGCCTGCGCATCCTGCACCTGTCCGACATGCACTTCACCGGCCGCGACGCGGTCGAGCGCTGCAAGATCCAGCGCACCATCGAACTCATGGCCGACGACGCCATCGACCTGCTGCTGGTCACCGGCGATTTCATCCACGACGACGGCGGTCTGGACGCGGCCATGACGTTGATCCACCGGCTGCCGCGGCCGCGGCTGGGAACCTTTGCCTGTCTGGGCAACCATGACTATTCCTGCTATAGCTGGCTGGGGCCTGCGCGCATGGCCTGGCGCGAGGCTGCGCCGGGCCAGCAACTGGCTGCGGCCACGCGGCGCACTGCCGAGATGGTGCGCCGTGTGATCACCAATGATCGGCTCTACCTGGGCGAGCACAACAACGACATGGTCGATTTTCGCCGCCGTCTGGCCACGGAGGGCATCCACCTGTTGGTCAACAGCAGCCACCGCGTGCAAGTGGCGGGCGTCGATCTGTGGCTGGCCGGCCTGGATGACCTGATGGAGGGGCGGCCCGACGCGCTGGCCACGCTGGCGGGGATGCCCAGTGACGACAGCCTGCGCATCCTGCTGGCCCACAACCCTGACCTGCTGCTGGATCCCGCCTTGCAGCAGGTAGATCTGGCCTTTTGCGGCCATGTACATGGCGGCCAGATCCGGCTGCCGCTGCTGGGCTCGCCCCACACCCAGGGCACCCATCTCTCGCGGCGGCGCTCCTCCGGCTGGTTCCAGTACGGCCGCGCCGTCACCTACATCAGCCGCGGGCTGGGTGAGGGTATTCGTTTGCGCTTCAACTGCCGGCCAGAGGTGGCGCTGATTCACGTCTTGCCAGCCGCTGGGCGCGTGGCCACGGGTGGGGGAGCCGCGGTAGCGAAAACCACGGCCGCGCCTCCTGCGGTCAAGTCGTTGCCACAAAAGCCCCACTGCCTGCGTTTAACTGCCTAGACGAGTGGCGACGGCTGGGCCATGGGATGGTTTTGATCGTTTGATGGATGGGTCATCGTATTGTCAGACGGCCCAGCCGGCCCCTCTCGTTGTAATCCCCGCCCCGTCTGGGCTTTGCCGGCGCCTTGTCATTCATCACCTGCGTTGCTGCCAAAGGGACACCTCCATGACTCCATCTTCTGTCTGTGACCAACGGACTCGCCATCGGGGAAGGCGGCTGAGTCTGCTGGGTGCTGTGGTCGCGGCCGCGCTGCTTCTGCTGGCTGCCTGCCGGCCGGGCAGTGAGCCGCCGCCGCTGGTCATCGTCGAGCCGACGCCTGGCCGATGGTCTCTGGCCGAGATGCTGCCCGCGGCTGGCGCGGGCCAGGCCGTGGCCACCACGCCAGGCTTCTACTGCGCCAGTTGCGGCAGCTCTTCCTGCCGCGATCGCTGCGTGCAGAGTGGCGCGGCCACGGGCATGCAAAACCGCTTCCTGCTGTGTGAGCTGATGCCCGCGCCCAACGTCTATGACCTGAGCTCGGTGCGGCGCTGGGTGGAGGCCAACGCGGCCGCCCGGCTGCGCTCGGTCATCGGTTTCAATTTCAAGACCGACCGCGGCTATGCAGCGCCCAGCAGCGGCTCTTGCACGCCGGTCAGCGATGCATCGCCCGCCTGGATGCTCCAGCCCAGCACGATCTACCAGCCGCTGCGCAATGGGACGGGCGACGAAACCAGCTATCATATCAACTATCGCAACGCGGCCGTGCAGGGCCAGATCCGTGGCCTGATGCGGGCGCTGCGCCAGGAGTTGGCTGCTATGCCGCCCGACCTGCTGGCCACGGTGGACTCTATCGAGTTGAACACCGGCCACGATGGAGAGATGGACCCGGCGCGCAACTACAACGATTTCCCGGCCGACGCGCCGCTGGGCTGGATGGATCGCAACATGTACCGCTGCATCTACGCGGGCTACATCTGGAATCCGGCCCGCAACCAGCAGTTCTGCACCGACAGCCGGGGAACGGTGATCAACACGGCCACGGCCTACGGCGCCTCCGCGGTCTGGCGCGATGAGGTGCTCAAGCCGATGATCGATATCTACGGCCAGGAGCTCTCGACGGCCGCGCAGCCCGCGCCGCTGGGCAAGCCCATCGCGCTGCTGGCTGTCGGTCAGATCATCTCGGCCGATGAACGCGCCACCCCCTGCGACGGCTGCGGACAGCGCAACATCGTGGACTATGCCTTCGAGAGCTACGGCATGGGGGTCAAGACCACCGGCGTCAACCCCGATCTGGGCAACGGCAACGGCCCCGACTTGCAGGACCTGGAATACCGCAACTGGCCCAACATCTTCAAGATGCAGTGGCCGGGCCGGTTGACCGCCGGCGAGCACGGAGTCAATGCCATTGGCAGCGGCCATTGCTGCGACGATCCCAAGGAGCTGTATTGGGCGGTGCTCAACGCCCTGGACAAGCACATGTCCCAGCTTCACTTCCTGGGCTCGGACATCGGCCAGGCGGGGGCAGGCGCGGCCGAGGCACGCGGCTTGGTGGCCCGCTACGCCGGCAAGCTGCCAGCCGACACCCCCGATGTCTGGATCGTCTTTCGGGACACCGCGGGCAGCTATTATCCCGACGGCGACAACAACGGCGCGCGCGGCTATCCGCCCGGCCGCGCTCCCTGCTGTCGCAACCTGCCCAATTTCGAGTGGTTCATCTATCAACGCAACCCCGCGGCCAGTCAGGTGGTGCGCACGGGGCTGCCCAACTCCTACAAAAGCCTGTCGGCCCGCAGCAATGCCACGGAGCCCTTGCGCCTGGATGTGGAAGATATCTGGCCGGGCGCTGCCCAGCGGCCCCAGGCGGCCGGCGGCTGCGTCGCCTACGATGTGGAGATCGAGTGTGTGGACAACGGCAGCGACAGCTTCGCGCTGCGCTATGCCCGCCTGGACGGCAGCGAGGCGCTGGCCAGCGTGCGCAAAACCGGGACCAGCCAGTGGCGCTCGGTCACGTTGCGCCTGAACGATGCCTATCTGGACAACAAGCTGGCCGGCGAGGCTGATCTGGAGCTGGTCAACGTCGATGGGCGTGCGGATGTATTCCATCGGCTGCGCGTCGCTGCGATCACCGCCTGTACTCCCACCGCGACGCCCACGCCGTCGACCAGCCCCAGCGCCACGGCCACGGCCACGCCGACGCCAAGCCGGACTGCTACACCGTCAACCACCCCCAGCGCCACGGCCACGTCTACACCGTCGGCCACCCCCAGCGCCACGGCCACGTCTACACCGTCAACCACCCCCAGCGCCACGGCCACGTCTACACCGTCGGCTACCCCCACAGCAACTCCGACCGCCACGGCTACGCCGACGCTGACACCGGCTCCGGTGGCCTGCCTGCCTGCGCCGGCCGGAACCATCGCCCTGCCCGCCAACGCCCAGCCTAAGGGGATGGCGGCCGACGCGGAGCGGGTCTATGTGGCCCTGGCCGATCCGCCCCGGCTGGCCATCGTCGATGTCGCCAGCGATACGGTGCAGGCGTTGCAGGCCCTGGCGCCGGGCGGCGTCAACGGGGTGGCGGTGACCAGCAATCGCGTGTACACGGCCAATCGGGACAGCGCCCAGCTCTCCATCAGTCAAGCGGGCAGCGGCCTGCTGTTGCGCGCTCAGCCGGTGGGACGGCTGCCTTGGGGTGTGGCGGGTTTCGGCGATCGGGTTTTCGTGGCCAACTTCGCCGACGACACAGTGACGACGCTCAGCACGATTACCGGCACGACGCTGCGCACCACCACAGTGGCCGACATGCCGGCCTTTGTGGCGGCCGGCCCAGCCCAGGCCTATGTGACCCACATCAGCGGCCGCCTGGCGATTCTCTCGCGCAATGGCTCGCTGCTGGCTGAGTTCACGCCGGGCACGGCCAGCCAGCTTTGGGGCGTGGCGCTGGACCTGACCAACGATCGCATCTATCTGGCCGACCGTCCCAACAACCGAATCCTGGCGCTGTCCACCTCGACCAACCAGGTGGTGGACACCATCGCGCTGCCCGGCCCGCCCACGGCGCTGGCGCTCAACTCGGGCACTGGCCACCTGTTCGCCGTTGATGCGGTCGCGGATCGGGTGTACGTCGTGGACACGCGCGTTGGCAACGCCTACATGGGCGCGGTCGCGGTGGGACGCCAGGACGCCGGCGAGGGAGGCCAGGGGATCGCGATCGCTCAGAACAAGGTCTATGTGGCCAACTGGCTGGACAGCAGCATCAGCGTGTTGGACGACGCCACCTGTCCGAACCAGACGACGCCCCAGCCGCCGACGGCCACGCCGACATCCTTGCCGCGGTGATTCTTGGGGGGGGACGCGCTTCTGCAGGCCCGCAGGGCCTTGCACCTGGTAGCCGGATCGTTTACGATCCGGCGGATCTGCTGGGCGT
>JAJTXO010000126.1 GCA_021463315.1 Caldilineales bacterium
ACCACACGCTCTCCTCGAATCACCTTGCACTCCTTGTCAGCTCATAGTTTCGTGTTGCTTGGCGCATCATAGCCGGGCTTCCCGGCCCGCCTTCCGGCAGACGAAGACGATGGTCCCCGTGTGCTGCGGACCGAACGGCTCATCCGTGTAGTCCCCCGTCACCTGGATATCTGCGAAGCCGGCCGCGCGCAGCATCATCTCCACCTCGGCCTTGAAGTACCAGTGGTTCTGGCCGGCGTGGATCTCCTCCCGCACCAGCGTTTCGCCTTCCATCAGCCGATAGCGGCGCTCCTCGCAGCCCAACTGTTCCACCGGATCGATGCCCGTCAGACGGCGGTCCACCACCAGCCGGCGCTGGCCGCCCAGCTCCTTGACCACGTGCGGCGCCCACTCGGTGGGGTAGACCCTCGGCTTGTCAGGCGCGTTGTAGTCGAAGTCGCCCCAGTCGCCCCAGTAGACGTTGAGCGCCAGCACGCCGCCGGGCCGCAGGTGCTCGTAGAACCGGCGCAGCGCCTCCTGCGCGTTCTCCCGGCCTACCACGCACGTCCAGCTTCCACAGGGGACATAGATGCAGTCGTAGCGCTTGGGCAGATCCAGCGCCTGCATCGGCTGGCAGTAGAGCACGGGGGTCAACATCTCTGCTTCGGCCTTGCGCTGGCAGACCGCCAGCATGTCGGCCGAGCTGTCTACCCCCTCGACCGCCAGCCCAGCCTGGAGAAAGCGGCGCAGCAGCCGGCCCGCGCCGCAGGCCACGTCCAGCGCCAGCCCGCCGGCCTGCTCCACTATGCGTTTATAGAAGTCGTGGTCCCAGGCGGGGTCGTCGTAGGCCGACCAGTGCATGGCGGCCAGGCCGGAATAGAGATCAACCTCGTCGTATGCAGTCATCACAGTTCCTTTTATGATGGCGCGCTGTCGGATGACGATAGGGTTGCCGGTCAGCGCTGAGTAGATCGTTATGATTGTGTTGAACGGAAAGAGAAGCCGGATGGTGCATCCTTACTCCCATTTTGTTGACCGAGCCAGCACTGGCTGGGGGTCGTACTTCTTGCGGAAGAAGCGGCGGTCGATGGCGTCCTGGATGCGCCGGCGCAGCGGCGTGAACAGCGCGGCGATGACCAGCGTCGAGACCACCACCGCCAGCGTCAATTGCTGCGCGCCCACCCGCCGGCTGAACAAGGGTTGCAACAGGATCACGACACCGAAGTTGACCAAATCTTGCTACCTCAATATTCATCACTCTCCTGCAACAACCAAGAGCTTGACGACATGGCCCAAGAAGCACAACGAGCGACTGTGGGTTCCCGCCGCAGAATCGGAGCTTCTGCCGGCCGTGGCAAGATGCTCTGCGAACCAAGAGAACCTTGCGCCCTTTGCGCCTCTTGCGTCCCTTGCGTTGAAAAAGCAGAGCTTCTCGCAGTGTAGTCATTCATGCTGTCCATCATACACCGCCGCAGTCCCAAGTCGTTACAAAAAGCGTTACAAAGGGGGGCTGGACCAGAAATCGCGAAGGTTCTCGAATGCGTGGAACGCGAAAGACGCGAAGCCAAGGTGTTCTTGGTTTCGCGTCTTTCGCGTTGGATGCTCGTCGCGAACTGATAATTTGGTAGTCAAGCACTGGCGTCAGGTGCCGGTCACTTGACGCACTCCGATCGGCGCAACGGCCGATCAGTCGTTCAGCATCTTTGTGACACCCGCCGTAACCTCCTGCAACTTCTCCGTCTTCAACCTGCCAGCTTTGTAATCGATGATGGCAGGATCAACGGTGAACAAATGACAGACGCGAACACTGCTGTCCCTGTCTAGGCCGCCGCTGGCAAAGTCCGTTGAAGATATCGAGATATCAAAGCCATCATCACGGGATCTGCTGGTGATCAAACAGAGCACCGGATCCAGTCCATCGGGCGCAGCGACGACAAGGGCAGGACGTCGCTTGCTTGCGCTGAAATCAGAGTAGCTAAGCGATGCTATGATCACGTCGCCTTTTGTAAATGCGCCCATGCCTCATCCTCTTCCGGGGTATCCCAATACTTTGTCAGCGAACGAACCGAAGCCTGCGTCCACAAGCGTTCTTCTGGCTCATGTGCCTCCAGCGCAGACGATAACGGCGTCTCGGCAGCAATGAAACGGGCGAAATCCAGGACTTGCGCGGCGCGTTCGCGCGGCAGTCGCCGCACGATATGAACAATCGCCTGTTCGTAGGTTGTGGTCTCGGATGCGGTTTGGCTAATCATCTCAGTCTGCCTCCGAATTGAAGTATACATCACCTCGACTTGGGCTGCACAATCTACCCACAGCAGCGACCACAACGCAGTTCCACTCTGAGTTGCTGCCCCTGGCATCAAATCGCTTGATTCAATCACAATCCGGCTGCAACGCCAATAAACTGATTGAACTGTGCTGCATGATGCTCGACGATTTCGACCGCGCGGGCGACGCCATCTTCGGCGCGGATATTCTCGCCCAGCGCTGCCTGCAAGCCGACGGCCAGCGCCAGATAGGGCTGCACATCACCGCGCACGCCGAAGGTGGAGATGAGGATGTTCATGCGACTCCTTTCCACAGAGCGCGGCAATCCAGATCGTCGCACGCGGTCAGGGAGCGCTGGAGCATGGACAGCCAGGCGGAAATCCAACGCTCCTGGATGCCGCCGCGGCAGTATTCCACGGCGACGTAGACGCCCATCGCCACGCACAGCCTGTAGTCGTCCACCAGCCGCTGCCAGGAGTAGCCCTGCACGCCCCGTTCGACCAACCCGGCATGGTAGCGTTCCAGCACAGGCATCTCCCACTGCCGGCGCAGCTCCGTCGGCCAGTCCAGCACCAGGGCGTAGGCCAGATCGTACGCGCCCAGCCACGTAGTCAGGCCCCAATCGAAGGGCTGGCGGTCGATGATGTAGACGGGGCGATCGCCCTGGCGCGGCGCGAGAATGTTGTGTTCGCCGGTGTCGCCGTGGATCAACGTGAAGCCGTTGGGCTCACCGGTGCGCTCGATCATGGCTTGTGGGTGCCGGGCGAACAGCTCACGCATGGCGCCCGGCCAATGCGGCTGCAATTCGGACGAAAAACGCCCGAGGATGTGATCGACCCCCGGTTCGGCGATGGCGACGAAATTCTGAATGTGGCCGGCGCTGTGCATGGGCGCTCCAGCCTCGGCCAGCCGTTCACCTCCCCACCAGCGGGCGTGCAGCGCGGCCAGCCCCTCGGCCAGCGCCAATCCGTAGGCCAGCGATGGCTGCCGTTCGGAGGCATTGACGTGCGTTTCCGAGACGTCGTCCAGCAGCAGGTGGTAGCGCCTGAGCTCCTCCGAGTAGCGCGCGTCGTAGCAGCGCAGCAGCGGCGCGTCGGGCACATCCCCATAGTCGCGGGTGTAGTAGTCCACCTCGGATGGGCCGAAGTACTCGCCGTCGCCCGTGTCCGTGTCCACCATCTTCAGGAACAGCTTTCGCGGCAGTGCTCCCTGGGCGTCGGCCGTGTAGCTCACGGCCAGCCGGGCGTTGGCGGACCAGTTGCCGTGGCCGTCGGCCATGTCGAACGCCGCCACACTGCCGCGCGTCAACGCGCCGCTGCGGCTGAGCACGACCGTCAGCCAGGCGGGCGTCACCTGGTCGATGGCGGTGATTACGAAGTCAGTCATGGTCGTCTGTACACTCCTCAATCGAACAGCCCCAGCAGGCCACCCGCGCGCTGCTCGGCGCCGTTGAACACCAACTGCGTCCCGTCCGGCAACCAGCGGCCCACCGCGGCGGTGACGTTGCGGCCGCTGACCCGTTTCACGTCGCTGCCGTCGGCGTTGGCCACATAGATCGCGGCCTCGCCGTCGCGATGGGAGGTGAAGGCGATGCGCTGGCCGTCGGGCGACCAGGCCGCCAGGTACTCCCACTCGGGGCCGCCGATGTGCAGGCGCTGGTTGCCGCCGTCCGCGTCCATGACGTAGATGTCGGCGTTGCCTTCGCTCTCCAGCGTATAGACGATCTGGCGGCCATCGGGCGACCACCACGGCGCCTGCCCTGCGGCCGGGATGGGCAAGGGCTGCTGCTCGCTGCCGTCCCGGTTCATGGTGTAGATGCCCATCTCGCCGTCGCGCTTGGAGCCAAAGGCCAGCTTGCTGCCGTCCGGCGACCACGCCACGCCGTATTCCTGGGCGTCGTTGGCCGTCAGGTTGGTGTCGCCGCTGCCATCGGCGTTGATCACGTAGATCTCGTGCGAGTCGAAGCCGCCGCGGCCGCCGGAGACGTAGGCGATCTGGCGGCCATCGGGCGACCAGGCCGGCAGGTAGTTACTGCGACCGTTGCTGGTGAGCTGGCGCAGGTTCGCGCCGTCGCTGTCGGCGATATACAGCTCGACAGGGATGCTACCCGGCGACACGACGGCCGGGACGGACTTGGAGAAGACCACCTGTGTGCCGTCGGGCGACCAGGCGGGACCCCAGAACTGGGACTGCGGATCTGCCAGCAGCGCGCGGCGGCCGCGGCCGTTCGCGTCGACCGTGTAGAGCGCATCGGCCGGCGGGGGCGACGCATCGGGCGCGGCCCAGAATGGGTCAGTCACCGGCTGATCCGTGACCGCCGGCAGGATGCTGTATTTGACCAGATCATAGCTCTCATTGATCTGGTTCTCCGCCGCATCGGGGGCAACGGCCGGCTCGGCGGTGGTCACCACGATCATGTCGTGGTCGGGCAGCAGGATCACGTGTTGCCCGCCGTAGCCTTGCGCCGCGATGGCTCGTTGGCCGGCGAAGAGCTCCGGCCTCCACGTCCACCACTGCATGCCGTACCACTCGATGGGCAGCGTTTGCCCTGACCACGCGTTGACGCCGCTGCCCTGCGACGTGGTGCTGAGCCGCACCCAGTCCGCCCGCAGCAGCTCCTGGCCCTCCCACACACCGCGGTTCAGGTACAGGAAGCCGAGCTTGGCCATGTCGCGCGGCGTCAACTCCAACCCTGTACCGCCCAGCGAAACACCATTGACATCGGCAACCCAGTTCCAATCGTCGATGCCCAGCGCGGGAAAGAGGCGCTGGCTGGCGAAGTCTTCCAGCGATTGGCCGGTCAACGCGCCGAAGGCTGCCGAGAGCAGTTGTGAATCGGCCGTGCTGTAACTCCAGGCTTCACCCGGCCGGTAGGCCATGTCGTGCTCCAGCGCGTAACGGGTCAGGTCTCGTTGGGTGAAGGCGGCTGTGGCCGCGTCGTATCCTTCTTCGATCACCAGCGATGTAGAGTCCTCGTACAACGCCTCCTCGTCGAAGGCCAGGCCGGAGCGCATCTGCAAGAGATGGCGCAGCGAGATGTTGCGCTGGTCGCGTCGCAACAGATCGCCAAAGTACTGGCGCAGCTCACCGCCCAGGGTTGCGTCCAGGTCGGTGATGGCGCCCTCCGCCTGAGCCATACCGACCAGCGCGGACGTGAAGCTCTTGGTCACCGAGGCCAACTGGTGCAGACGATCGACGTCGTAGCCGTTGAAGTACTCCTCGTAGACCAGGTAGCCGTCCTTGACGATCAGCAGGCTGTCGAGGAAGGGCAGCTCCTGCTCGATCTGGGCCCGCAGCCCGGCCAGCGCCGCCTCGTCCAGGCCGTGGTTGGCAGCCGCGTCGCTGCGCCAGCCATCCGTCGGCCAGTAATCGCGCGTGGGCGGCGGGGAGGCCGGCGCGCTGGTCGGGGTTGGTTGCGCGCCGGTGCAGGCAGCCAGCAACGCGCCTACGATCAACACGGTTGACAGCAATCTCCTGGGCCAGCGGCCCGGCAGGGGTTTCGTCACGTTGGGTCTCCTTGAGCTTCTTGTTCACGTCCATCCTGGCAGCCAGGCGTCCAACAAACGTTCGAAAGGCGTTGCGAAACGACAAAAGTGCCATGCATTCCCGTTACGGCGCCCGGCGCAGATGCGATGACGAATCCACCGCCTGCGCCGGGCGCCGCTGGCGGCCTGGCAGATCGGCTGTCTACGACTGGCGCAGGACGTAGACGGTGTTACGATCCTTGGCGGCGACGTAGATGTTGCCCTCGTCGTCGATGGTCATGGCCAGCAGCAAGGGCGTGGGGTCGCCGCTGCCCATCTCCGGGAACCACTTGCCCAGGAACGTCCCCGCGCCGTCGAACTTCTGGATGCGACCGGACTGGTCCGAAACGTACACGTGGTCGTTGCCGTCGACCACCAGCAGCATGGGGAAGTCGAACTGGCCATCGCCGCGGCCCTGGCCGCCCCATTGCCCGACGACCTGGCCGTTGCCGTCCATCCGGAAGACGATGTTCTGGAACGCCAACGGCATGAAGAGGTTGCCCTGGCTGTCCACCGCGGCCTCGCCTGCGGCGGCGTGGCTGGCGACGAAGGCGCCATCCAGGTCGTACTGCTGAACGCCTGAGAAATCCGCCACGTAGAGCCGGCCCAGCGCGTCGATGCTGATCGGTCCCGGCACGTTGAGCACAGCGTCCTCGGCGCCGAGATTCGACCACATGGCCAGGTGCTTGCCCTCGGAGTCGAACTTCTGCACGCGGTTGTTGAAGCTGTCCGAGACGTAGACGTTGCCGTCCGCATCCACGGTGATGAAGCCGCCATCCAACGGCGGGCCGTCCGGGGGCGGCAGGAACTCGAACTGGCCCGCCTCGCTGCCGCGCTCGCCCCAGGCCGCCAGCCGCTGGCCATCCCGGTCGTATTTGACGATCTGAGCGTTTTGCAGGTCCACAGCATACAGGTTGCCATCGCCGTCGACGGCGATGTCGTGGGGCTTGATGTCCAGGTCGAACGTGCGCACAGGCTCCAGGATGGCGCTGGCCGGCTCGGCCGCTGCCGGGGCGGGCGTTGCGGTAGGCGGTGGAGGCGGCTGCGTCGGCGCTGGCGTTGCCGTAGGTGCAACGGTGGGCGCGGCCGGCGCTGCGCCGCAGGCCGCCAGCAGGGAGACCAGCGCTATCAGCAGGATAGCCGACCCGGCCTGGGTGATCATACGCTTCATCGTCATCGGAGTTCTCCTTGGTCAGACTGGTATTGGTTTCGTTCGGCTGGCTAGCCGACCCTGCTCGCTGCAGGCAGGCCCACCGTAACACGTCGCCGTTAACGCAGCGTCTCTCCGCCGGCAGATTTCGGCGAATTTCGGCGCCTGGCGCCGATTCCACCGATTTCGACCTTTGAACTACCCCCGAAACGGCTGTCCTGCTCGCGATAACCGCTGACTTGACTCGTTCAATGTCAATGTGGTGTTGAACGAGTCTTGTGCTACAATCGCGGCCTTTCCGTACGGACGAGATGCAGTAGGCTATGAGTGAACCCGTGGTCGAATTTCGTTTCCTGGGCCAGTTTGCGCTTCACTTCGACGGCGAACCTGTCCACCTGACATCGCGGCCAGCGCAGTCGCTGCTGGCCTATCTGTGCCTGCACGCGGGCAAGGCCTTCCGCCGCGAAAAGCTGGCAGGCATGCTGTGGCCGGAAACCAGCGAAACCAACGCCCGCAACAACCTGCGCCAGGCGCTTTGGCGTATCCGCAAGGCGCTGGAGGATCAGGATTGCTTGCTGGCCGATGACCTGTCCATTGCCTTCGACGCCCGCGCGCCTTACTGGCTGGATGTGGAGGTGTTGACCCAGCCCCTTCCATCCAACCCTACGCCTGCTGATCTGGCGCAGGCCGTGGCCGTCTACGGCGGAGAGCTGCTGCCCGGCTTCTACGACGAGTGGACCGTGCTGGAGCGCGAGCGCTTGCAGGCAGTCTTCGAACGGCGCATAGGCCGGCTGCTGGAGCGCCTGATCGCGGAGCGGGACTGGTCTCAGACGGTCGGCTGGAGCGAGCGCTGGATCGCGCTGGGCGCCAGCCCCGAAGCGGCTTTCCGCTCGCTGATGCTTGCCCACGCCGCGCAGGGCAATCTGTCAGCCGCAGGCGCCGCCTACCAGCGCTGCACCGATGCCCTGTGGCGCGACCTGGGCGTGGAGCCGTCCGAGCAGACCGCTGCACTCTACCGACAACTGCGCAACCCACAGACCCGCGCTGCCGCGCTGCCCGGCGCGCAACCGACCGATGCCGACGTCGCGCTCGACACAGCCCCTCACCTGTTAAACACTGCACCCTATCCCGGCGAACCGCCCTTCAAAGGACTGCGCTATTTCGACGTGGCCGACAGTCGCATCTTCTTCGGTCGCGAGCGGCTGGTCGCCAGTCTGGTCGACCGGCTGAGCGGCGGCGAGGCGTTCCTGGCCGTCATCGGCGCATCGGGCAGCGGCAAGTCGTCGCTGATACGCGCCGGGATCGTGCCCACGTTGACGGCGGTCGAGGCCGGCCTTGTCCAAGACCCGGCGTCGGCTGGCGTCCGCTGGCACAGCGCCATCTTCACCCCCACGGCGCGCCCGCTGCCCGCGAGGCCGAACGCGTCGAGCACCTCGAGGCCGCCTTGGCGGCAGAAGCCGTTGCCGCGGCCGCCGTGGGTGCGCGTCTGCGTGATGCCGTCGGCGTGCGCGGTGGCGGACATGTTGGGAACGAGGAAGTGGAACTCCTGTTCGACTTCGCCGCCG
>JAJTXO010000127.1 GCA_021463315.1 Caldilineales bacterium
TACCTGGGGCCCGGTTCGGCCGGCCACTACGTCAAAATGGTGCATAACGGCATCGAGTATGGGCTGATGCAGCTGATCGCCGAGAGCTACGACCTGATGAAGCGCGGCTTGGGACTGAACAACGACGAGCTGCACGCTGTGTACAGCCGCTGGAACCAGGGCGACCTGAACAGCTTCCTGGTCGAGATCGCTGAGCGCATTTTCAATCAGTCGGATGAGCAAACCGGCCGTCGGCTGATCGACGTGATCTTGGACGAGGCCGAGCAGAAGGGGACCGGCATGTGGACCTCCCAGGACGCGCTGGAGCTCAACGTGCCGACGCCGACCATCGATGTGGCGGTCTCGATGCGGAATCTCTCAGTGCTGAAGGAGGAGCGGGAGGCCGCCGGCCAGGCGCTGGGCCAGCCCGCGCGCCGCCTGCCGGAGAGCCAGGCGGATTGGCTGGACGCCTTGCAGCAGGCCATGCACGCCGCCATGATCGTCACCTTCAGCCAGGGGATGGCGTTGCTCCGGCGGGCGTCGCAGGTCTACGCCTACAGTCTCAACCTGGAGGAGGTGGCGCGCATCTGGCGGGGTGGCTGCATCATCCGCGCCGCGCTGCTGGAGAAGATCCGCAGCGCCTATCTCGCCCAGCCCGATCTGCCCAATCTGCTGCTCGATCCTGAGCTGGGCCGGGCGGTCATGGCCGGCCGCGCGGGGCTGGCCGCGATGGTGGGCAGCGCGGCGCAGGCCGGCATCCCCGTGCCGGGCTTGGCCGCATCGCTGGGCTACCTGGACAGCTACCGCAGCCCCTGGCTGCCGGCCAATCTGATCCAGGCCCAGCGCGATTACTTCGGCGCGCACACCTACGAGCGGCTGGACGCCAAGGGCGTCTTCCATACCCGCTGGGACGGCGCATAGCGAGGTGGTTCATGGCAGACAACGCACAGGTTCTTTCCACAGATGCAGCCCGGCCCCATCCCGCTGGCGGCCCGGCCGAGGATCGCAGCCACCTGGGGCCGACCGTGCTGGTCATCTTCGGCGCGGCCGGCGACCTGACTTGGCGCAAGCTGACGCCAGCGCTCTACAATCTGCACCTGGACGGCTGGCTGCCGGAGCAGTTCGAGGTCATCGGCGTCGATCGCGTCGAGATGGGCGCGGACCAGCTCCGGCAGCGCCTGCGCGACGGCGTCGACCGCTTCTCGCGCCGTGGCAAGGCCGACGAGCAGGTGTGGAACGCCCTCGCGCCGTACATCGCGTATCTCTGCGGCGATCTGGGCGATCCTGCCGTGCATCAGGAGCTGGTCAAACGCATCGCGGACTGTGAGAAGGGATGGAACACACCTGCCAACGTGGTGCTCTACCTGGCGGTGCCGCCGGCGGCCATCGCGACCATCGTCGCCGGGCTGAGCGCGGGCCGGCTGACGCGCGCCCATCGCCATAGCCGCATCGTGGTGGAGAAGCCCTATGGCCATGACCTGGCCTCGGCCAACGCGCTGACCGCCATGCTGCGGCAGGTCTTCGACGAGTCGCAGATCTACCGCATCGACCATTACCTGGGCAAGGAGACGGTGCAGAACATCCTGGCCTTCCGCTTCGCCAACGCCTTCTTCGAGCCGATCTGGGATCGCCGCTACATCAAGAACGTGCAGATCACCGTGGCCGAGGAGGTGGGGGTGGAGCACCGCGGCGGCTACTACGACCATGCCGGCGCGCTGCGCGATATGGTGCAGAACCATCTCTTGCAGCTCCTGTGCTACATCGCCATGGAGCCGGTGGTTTCCTTCGAGGCCGACGAGGTGCGCAACAAGAAGGCCGACGTTCTGCACGCCATCCGCCACATCCCCGAGACAGAGGTGCATCAGTTCGCGGTGCGCGGGCAGTATGGCGCCGGCTGGCTGCAAGGCCAGGAGGTTCCAGCCTACCGCGCCGAGCCAGGGGTGGCGTCCGACTCGTTCACCGAAACCTACGCGGCCCTGCGGCTGTATGTGGACAACTGGCGCTGGCAGGACGTGCCTTTCTATCTGCGCACCGGCAAGCGCCTGCCCGAACGGGTGTCTGAGATCAGCATTCAATTTCGCCCCGTGCCGCACCAGTCTTTCCCCCCCTCCGCGGTGTCCGATTGGCAGCCGAACCGGCTGATCATCCGCATCCAGCCGGACGAGGGGATCATGCTGCGCTTTCAGGCCAAGCTGCCCGGCCCGACGTTGCGCCTCAGCCCGGTGCAGATGCGCTTCTCCTACCGCGAGACCTTCAAGGCCGGCCCGCCAGAGGCCTACGAGACGTTGCTGCTGGATGTGATGCGCGACGATGCCACCCTGTTCATGCGCGCGGATCAGGTCGACGCGGCCTGGTCTGTGTTGACGCCGGTGCTCAACGCCTGGGACACCGTGCAGCCCATCGATTTCCCCAATTACCCGGCCGGCACGTGGGGGCCAGAGCAGGCCGCGGCGCTGGTTGTCTTCGATCGCGGCGCCCTGGGACCGACCGGCGGAGCCGGGGCGGGCTGGCTGACGCCTGTGCTGACGGAAGAGATGCAGGCGGAGGAGGGAGCGGCATCGTGACACCGGCGCAGCCTATCTTCACCATCGGCCACTCGACCCATCCGCTGGAGGAGTTCATCGCGCTCCTGCAGACCCACCACGTGACCCTGCTGGCGGATGTGCGCACCATCCCGCGCTCGCGCCACAACCCGCAGTTCAACCGCGAGACGCTGCCCGCGGCGCTGGCGGCGGTCGGCATCGGCTACCAGCATCTGACCGCGCTGGGCGGTCTGCGCCGCACCCACCCCGACTCGCCCAACACGGCTTGGCGCAATGCCTCGTTCCGGGGTTTTGCCGACTACATGCAGACGCCGGAGTTCGCCGCCGGGCTGGCGGAGCTGTTGGAGCTGGCCGAATCGCAGCGGGTGGCCATCATGTGCGCCGAGGCCGTGCCCTGGCGCTGCCACCGCTCGCTGATCGCCGACGCCCTGCTCGCGCGCGGCGTCAGCGTGGAGGAGATCCTCAGCACGGGGCGCACCCAGCCCCATCGCCTGACCCCCTTTGGCCGCGTCGAGGGGACGCAGGTCACCTATCCCGCGGACGAAGGACAGCCTGCGTGACGGGCGCCCAGACCATGAGACTTCGGAAGTGGCCGATTTGCGTGATACAGGGGTCTGGCTGCGGCCAAAACGAGCTCCTTCGAGTCGCTCGGCCACTTCCGAAGTCTCTTTAGAAAATAGCTCGCCGCTCGGGCCGGTCTTTGCGCAGCACCCCGGAGTGGGCCGACCGAGCCCGCTCGTTTTCATCGATGGTTGTGCGCCCGGCGCATGGATGTCTAATTTGCATTTTGGTTCGCAAATGATAATATAGTCTGCGTCTGTTATCAACTCTGCAAATTGCGCCAGGTGTGGTCCGAGTCATCCAACCATGGATCAACGAGCGTTTCAGAACAGTCCGTCGGGTCGAATGCACTGGGTGAGCAGCGGTGGTTACTGGGCCTTTATGCCCAACCCCTTGCCCCCAGCGCTGTCATGGACACCAGATCTGGTCGGTGTCCTGTCGGAGGCCGATCGCGCCTTGGGAGAGCTGGCAGGGCTGGGCAAGTCGCTGATCAATCCCCATCTGCTGATCCGCCCCTTTGTGCGCCGTGAGGCCGTCCTGTCGTCGCGCATCGAAGGAACCCAAGCATCGCTGGCCGATGTGTATGCCTTCGAGGCCGCCCACACGTCAGCCGCTGGCAGCCCCTCTGATGTGCAGGAGGTCGTCAACTATGTGGCGGCCCTGGAACTGGGGCTGCAACGCCTCAACACCCTTCCTGTGAGCCTGCGGCTGATCCGCGAGCTGCACGGCCGATTGATGCAAGGGGTGCGCGGCGACTTGCAGACGCCGGGCGAGTTCCGGCGTAGCCAGAATTGGATCGGGCCGCCCGGCGTGCTGTTGCGGGATGCCACCTATGTTCCGCCTCCTGCCGCTGAGATGATGGAGGTCTTGGGCGCCCTCGAACGCTATCTGCACGCATCCGACGCGCTGCCGCCGCTGCTGCGCCTGGGGTTGATCCACTATCAGTTCGAGGCAATCCATCCCTTTCTGGACGGCAACGGACGGGTAGGGCGGCTGCTGATCACACTGCTGCTTTGCGCCTGGGATCTTCTGCCGCAGCCCTTGCTCTACCTGAGCGCCTACTTCGAACAAAACCGCCAGACCTATTATGAGCTGCTGCTGGCAGTCAGCCAGCGCGGGGCATGGGAGGCCTGGCTGGAGTTCTTCCTGCGCGGCGTGGCCAGCCAGGCGCGCGACGCGGTTCGGCGAGTTGGCCAGTTGCAGGCGTTACGTGAGACCTATCGTGGGCAGTTGCAGGCAGCCCGCGCCGCCGCTCGCTTGCTGCAAGCTGTCGACTGGTTGTTCGTCCAACCGATTCTGACGACGCGGCAGGTCGAAGCAGCGCTTGAGATCGATTTCGCCACCGCACAGCGCTACATAGATCAGTTGGTCGCGGCTGGACTGCTGCGTGAGATAACCGGCAGAGCACGCAATCGGATCTACCGCGCCGATGAGGTGCTGGCTGTGTTGGAAGCGCCCGCCGCTGGCGGCGCCCTTGCTGTTGTTTGACAGGGCTTGCCGTGGTAGAATGCGGCCGAGAGAAGACATGGAGTCAAACGAATGAGGTTGTCGACATGCTGGTCCGTCTTGACAGAAACGCTCTGACCGGTTATGCTGACCAGACCACCGGCGCCGCACGTCTTCATGAAAGGATCCCCCATGTCCGCTCAAGGCAGCCTGGATAGTATCGTCTACAGCCCGCAGCCGGGCAGCTACAACCGCCATCCCCTGTCGCAAGCTCAACTCCTGGCCGGCTACGGCATCGAGGGCGATCGCAAGGGGGGCAACCCCAGACGCAATCTCAACATCCTGGACCAGGAGATGCTGGCCGCGCTGGCGACCGAGGGCATCCCTACCGGCCCCGGCGTGCTGGGCGAGAACCTGATCGTCAGCGGCGTGGCGATCTCGTCGCTGGCCGAGGGCAGCCGCCTGCGCATCGGCCAGCAGGCGGTCGTCGAAACGGTGACCCTGCGTGTGCCCTGCTACAAGCTGACCGCGCTGGACGCCGCCATGCCCGGCTCGGTGGTCGGCCGCGTGGGCGTCATGGCCCGCGTCCTCGTCGGCGGCGCGATCCATGTCGGCGACCCGGTCACGCTGCTGCCCTCCGGCCTTTGATGGCTTCCCCGTGGCGCACGCCCAGACCATGACCAACGGCATCAAAGAAACCGAGCGCGCCGAGCTGCACAAGACCATCTGGCGCATCGCCAACGACCTGCGCGGCAGCGTCGATGGCTGGGACTTCAAGAGCTACGTGCTGGGGATGCTCTTCTACCGCTTCATCTCGGAGAATCTAACGGGTTATCTGAACGAGCAGGAGCGGCGGGCCGGCGCGCCCGATTTCGACTACGCGGCCCTCAGCGACGCCGACGCCGAGTTCGGCCGCGCGGAGACGGTGCGGGAAAAGGGCTTCTACATCCTGCCCTCGGAGCTGTTCGCCAACGTGCGCGGCCGGGCCCGGCAGGACTCCGACCTGAACGAAACCCTGGCCCGCATCTTCGCGGGCATCGAAGGCTCGGCCAGCGGCGCGGAGAGCGAGGAGAACTTCAAGGGGCTGTTCGACGACCTGGACGTGAACAGCAGCAAGCTCGGCCCCACGGTGGCCCGGCGCAACGAAAAGCTGGTCAAGCTGCTGGAGGCCATCGGCGATCTGCCGCTGGCGGGCGGCGGCAACGGCTTTGCCGACAACAGCATCGACCTGTTCGGCGACGCCTACGAATATCTGATGCAGATGTACGCCTCCAGCGCGGGCAAGTCGGGGGGCGAGTTCTACACCCCGCAGGAGGTTTCCGAGCTGCTGGCGCGCCTGGCAGTGCTGGGCAAGACAGAGGTGAACAAGGTCTATGACCCGGCCTGCGGCTCCGGCTCGCTGCTGCTGAAATTCGCCAAGGTGCTGGGCCAGGACCGGGTGCGGCAGGGCTTTTTCGGCCAGGAGATCAACCTGACCACCTACAATCTGTGCCGGATCAACATGTTCCTGCACGATGTGAACTTCGAGAAGTTCGACATTGCGCATGGCGACACGCTGACCGACCCCGCGCACTGGGACGACGAGCCGTTCGAGGCCATCGTCTCCAATCCGCCCTACTCGATCCGCTGGGCGGGGGACGCCAACCCGCTGCTGATCAACGATCCGCGCTTTGCCCCGGCCGGCGTGCTGGCGCCCAAGAGCAAGGCGGATCTGGCCTTCACCCTGCACATCCTGAGCTGGCTGGCGGTACACGGCACGGCCGCCATCGTCGAGTTCCCCGGCGTGCTCTACCGCGGCGGGGCAGAAGCCAAGATCCGCCAGTATCTGATCGACAACAACACGGTGGATGCGGTGATCCAGTTGCCGCCCGATCTCTTCTTCGGCACCACCATCGCCACCTGCATCATCGTGCTGAAGAAGTCCAAGCGGGACAACGCCACGCTGTTCATCGACGCCAGCAGCCTCTTCGTGCGCAGCGGCAACAAGAACAAGCTGGCCGCGGAGCATCAGCAGCGCATCCTGGACGCCTTCGCCGCGCGGCAGGACGCGCCGCACTTCGCCCGGCTGGTGGAGAATGCGGCCATCGCGGCCAACGGCTACAACATTGCGGTCAGCAGCTACGTGGAGCAGGAAGACACCCGCGAGGCGGTGGATATCACGGTTCTCAACGCCGAGATCAGCCGCATCGTAGCGCGCCAGGCGGAGCTGCGGGAGCAGATCGACGCGATTGTGGCGGAGTTGGAAGGAGAGTGAAAAGTTGAAAATGGAGAATGAAGAATGGGCGCTGCGGGGGACGATGACGCGCAGGCACGAAGCGATGGGGGGTGGCGGATGAACCGGATCGACGAACTGCTCGCGCAGCTTTGCCCGGAGGGGGTGGAGTTTAGGGCGCTTGGCGATTTTGGTGAGTTGGTACGGGGCAACGGAATGCCGAAATCTGATTTTGTGGAGTCCGGTGTCGGTTGCATTCATTACGGTCAGGTTTACACCTACTACGGGATTTGGGCAACTGAGACGATTTCCTTTGTCGTTGCCGACAAGGCAGCAAGACTTGCCAAAGTCGAACCTGGTGACCTGATCATCACGAACACCAGCGAAAACGTCGACGACGTATGCAAGGCGGTCGCGTGGATTGGAGACACTCAGATTGTTACGGGTGGCCATGCAACGGTGTTGAAGCACGACCAAGACCCGAAATACCTTTCTTACTATCTGCGCACACCGCATTTCTTGGCAGAGAAGAGAAAACACGCGACGGGCACGAAGGTTATTGACGTTTCGGCAAAGAGCCTGGCAAAGATCCGCATCCCCATCCCACCCCTCGCAGTCCAGCGCGAGATCGTGAAGGTGCTGGACGCGTTCACCGCGCTGGAGGCGGAGCTGGAGGCGCAACTGGCCGCGGAGCTGGCCGCGCGCCGACGGCAGTATCAGCATTACCGTGACGCGCTGCTCAGCTTTGGAGAATTGAGAAGTGAGAATGGAGAATGGAGAATTGGCGCAGCGGATGACGCAGTCGCGCAGGCACGAGGCGATGAGGTGCGGTGGATGGCGCTGGGGGAGGTTGCAAGCTTTCATCGCGGTACTGCAATTACTGAAAAGCAGACTACCGAGGGAGATATCCCCGTTGTGGCTAATGGGCCTACACCTGTTTATTCACATGGCGAAAGCAATAGGGAAGGCGAAACTGTTGTTGTTGCGCGTTCAGGGGTTAATGCTGGTTTTGTTAGTTACTGGAACCAGCCGATTTTTCTTACGGATGCGTTTAGCGTCCATCCTGACACAACGATACTGACACCATGTTTCGTTTTTCGTTTTCTTCAGAGTAAGCAGGAAGTGGTTCACTCCATGAAGAAAGGCAGTGGCGTTCCACATGTTCAAGTCAAAGAAATGCAAAGGTTCCAAATCCCCATCCCTCCCCTTGAAGAACAAGCCCGCATCGTCGCCATTCTCGATCAGTTCGACGCGCTGGTGAACGATCTCTCCCGCGGCCTGCCGGCCGAGATCGCGGCCCGCCGCCAACAGTACGCGCATTACCGCGACCGGCTGTTGACCTTCAGCGAGGCGGCCTGATGCATTTTACTCAACACATTGAGTAAAATTACTCACGATGATGAGCAAACCGGAGGCCGCCCTGCACCGCTCTCAGGTTGCCGGGCGTCCACCCACCGCCGGACGCATAGACGCTGCCGCGACCGGCCATTGACCTTTGGAGAATTGAGAATTGAGAATGGAGAGTTGAGAATGGAGACAGGGAAGAATGTTGTTGCGGAGAAGAGTAAGAGCTTTGCAGTGCGAATTATTCGGTTTTACAAATACCTCTGTTCAGAGCCAATACCTTCGCCAAATTAGACGGATATGAGCAACTGTGTATGCTTTGGTTATCATACTAGAGGTACACAGTTGCTCATGGTTGAAATTATCGCACTTT
>JAJTXO010000128.1 GCA_021463315.1 Caldilineales bacterium
CCACAGCCGGCGCTAACCCTGGAGACCTCACGCTACGGCTATCGCTGCACCATCAACACCCGCGGTGAGATCGCAGCCTTCGAGGACTTCGACGCCAGTGAGGCCTACGCGGCAGCCCTGCTGCACGTGGGGCCTGGAGGTTAGACATATCCGTTGGTTGTGGTATAATTGCGTAGTCGTCCTTCCAGATCGCGCCGTCCCACCCACCCCACCAGGCGTGATCGTTCCATGATTCGGAATTGCTGCAATGAAGCAGAAAGGAACCCCGGCCGCCCATCTCACCCCCTTTTCTGGCAGGATTGGGCCCCCTCACCCTCGATATCCTCGCTTTGGTCCTCTGTCCGTCCCCGCTTATTTTCCCCTTAGTTTCTGTCCCTCACGCAAGGAGATATCATGACAACCTCCGAAGTCAAAGGCAAGGTGTTTGGCTACCTGCCGCAGGACGTCCCACCGATTGGCTCCATGCTGAGCCTCGGCTTCCAGCAGGTGCTGACCATGTTCCCCGCCACCGTGCTGGTCGCTATTCTGACCAAGTTCGACGTCGGCGTCACCTTGCTGGCCACCGGCATCGGCACCATCGTGGCGCTGCTGGTCAACAAGCGGCGCATCCCCATGTATTACGGGTCGAGCTTTAGCTACATCACCGTCGTCGTGACGGCCATGTCGCTCTACGATCCGAGCTGCTTCAGCGATCCCAACACCGTCTACTGCCCCAACGGCGTGCGCCTGGTGCAGGTGGGCATCATCGGCACCGGCCTGTTCAACATCCTGATGGGCTTGCTGATCATGCGCATCGGCAAGGCCGCGCTGGATAAAGTCCTGCCCCCCATCGTCACCGGCAGCGTCGCCATCGTCATCGGCATCGCGCTGGCCGGCACCGCGCTGAACATGGCCTCGTCCAACTGGCTGGTGGCTTTCGTCACCCTGATCATCACCATCCTCTTCTCGGTCTATCTGCAAGGGAGGGGCCTGCTGGGTATGTTGCCCATCCTGCTGGGGGCGATTGTCGGCTACCTGGTCGCGATCCCGCTGGGTCTGGTGGACTTCAGCCGGATCGGCGCGGCAGCCTGGGTCGGTGTGCCCAACATCACCCTGCCAGCCTTCACCGATCCGCGCGCCTGGAGCCTGGTGCCGGCCATCGCCCTGATCGCCATCGCCACCATCCCAGAGAGCACGGCCCACCTCTATCAGATGAGCCTCTACATCGACCAACTGGCCAAGGAGCTGGGCCGGGCGCCGCTGGAGATCAAGAAGCTGATCGGTCTCAACCTGGTCTCGGACGGCGCGGATGATATCGTGGTCGGCATGTTGGGCGGCTGCGCGGGCACCAACTACGGCGAAAACAACTCGCTGATGGCCATCACCCGCAACTACTCCGTGCCGGTGCTGATGGCCGCTGCCGGCATCGCCATCATGCTGGCCTTCATCGGCAAGCTGGCCGCGCTGGTCAACACCGTGCCTGTGGCCGTGGTGGGCGGTCTGTCGATCTACCTCTTCGGCGTCATCGGCAAACAAGGTATTGCGCTGATCCAAAGCGAAAAGGTCAACCTCTTCGAACCGAAGAACCTGGCCATCGGCGCGACGATCCTGGTGTTGGGCATCGGCGGCAACCTGGGACTGAAGAACAGCATCTTCCCCTTCGAGGTGCCCTTCTTCTTCCCTGACGGTATCCCGGCCATCGTTTTTGCCGCCATGTTCGGCATCCTGCTCAACGCGCTGTTCATCCTGCTGCCCCCCTCACGCTTCGGCGTCAAGGAGCGAGAGAACATCAACCTGTAAAAGCAGACATGCTAAACGATGAATGATGATCGATGAATGATAAGTCGGGATCCCGAAGCATCGTTCATCGTTCATCGTTCATCGTTCATCGTTCTGGAGGTACCTCACCTTGCAGCCTTTCGACTATATCAAACCAAAGACGCTGGACGAGGCCAGCGCGCTGCTGTTGGAGCACAACGGCCAGGCGCGGCCTGTGGCTGGCTGCACCGATCTGTTGATCCGCATCGAGCGCGGCTTTGTCCATCCCCAGTTCCTGCTGGATATCAAGGCGCTGCCCGGCATGGCCGACCTGCTGGTGGTGCGCAACGGCGACCTGCGCATCGGCGCGGCCGTCACCATGAACCAGGTCGCGCTCAGCCCCACGGTCCAGAGCGGCTGGCCGCTGCTGGCCGAAGGGTGCGCGTCGGTGGCCTCCTATCAACTGCGCAACCGGGCCACGGTGGGCGGCAACCTGTGCAACGCGTCGCCGGCGGCCGACAGCGCGCCAGCCTTGATCTGCTACGGCGCCAGCGCGCACATTTTCGGCCCCGACGGCCAGCGCAAGCTGCCGCTGGAGCAGTTCTTCCTGGGCCCCGGCCGGACGGCCCTGCAGCGCGGCGAGCTCCTCACCGCGATCACCGTGCCCGCGCCCGCCCGCGGCTCAGCCGGCCATTTTCTCAAGCTGGGCCGCACCGCCATGGGCGATATCTCGGTGATGAACGTGGCTGTGCTGGGCTGGCCAGATGCCGACGCGCCCTCCGGCACGTCGTGGCGCATCGCCCTGGGCTCGGTCGCGCCCACGGTGATCCGCGCGCCGGAGGCCGAGCGCCTGCTCAGCCTGGACAGCTCGCCGGCCGGCCTTGAAATCGCCAGCCAGGCCGCCGCGGCCGCCGCCCGCCCCATCGACGACATCCGCGCCACCGCCGCCTACCGCACGGACATGGTGCGAGTGCTGACGCGGCGAGGGGTGGAGCGGGTGTTGGCGGAGATTTCGGGGTAGAGTGGTAGATTGGTAACGTGGTAGATTGGCCGGGTCGTCGCCCTTTGACTACGCGCTGGCCGACCAACTTACCAATGTACCAATCTACCACTCTACCCTCCCCCGGAGATCAAGAATGCGACACGACATCACCTTTACCGTCAACAACGAATCCTATCATATCGCCGTGCAGTCGCACCACACCTTGCTGCGCGTGCTGCGCGAGCAGTTGGTGCTGACTGGCGTCAAGAACGGCTGCTCCGAGGGAGAGTGCGGCGCCTGCACCGTGCTGATGGACGGCGAGCCGGTCAACTCCTGCCTGGTGCTGGGCGTCGAGGCCGACGGCCACGCCATCACCACCGTCGAGGGGCTGGCGCTGGACGGCCATCTGGCGCCGGTCCAGCAGACCATGGTCGATCAGGGCGGCGTGCAGTGCGGCTACTGCACCCCCGGCGTGCTGATCTCAGCCCACGCCCTGTTGCAGCGCAACCCCGACCCCACGGAATACGAGATCCGCGCCAGCTTGGTGGGCAACCTCTGCCGCTGCACCGGCTACACGCGGATCGTAGATGCCGTACAAGATGCGGCGCGCCTGCAACGCCAGCAGTCGGTTCCTTAGAGAGTTCGCTCCTGGCATTCGCTGCCGGTTGCGGGGTCTCCAACCTTTCGGATACAATGAAGCTACCGAACAGGTCCGCCTGACGTTTGTCGCAGTCAGTCTACGGAGGCGCAATGAGCTACAGCGTTTTGCTACAAAAACAGACACCGGACAGATACCGCGCAACCCTCATGGCGTGGCCCGGCATCGAAGTCGATGCCCGAACGCAAGAGGACGCCTTGGGCAAAATGCGTGCGGCCATTGTCAGGCTGTTGGCAGAAGGTGAAGTGGTGCAACTGGATATCCCCGAAGTCGAGGCAATTATCGCTGCGCCCTATGAGGACACGTTTGGCATGTTTCGTGACGATCCGATGTTCGACGAGTTCCTCGTTGAGGTGGAAGGATATCGGCGCCAGGAAAACGACAACGGGCAAGCCTGATGGTCGTCCTCGATACCGATCACCTGAGTCTGTACCAACGAGGAGATGCCCAAAAGGATCTCCTGATCGGCGCCATCGCGCTGGCGAATGATGCGACTCTCCTCACACGTAACTACCAGCACTTCCAAAGACTGCCTGGATTGAAGATCGAGGACTGGACCGTGCAGTAGCCCGACTCTTCCAGGCTGATGGATGCAATACGGGAAGCGGGACGCCTGCAGCGAGCCAGCGTTTCGCCGTAGCCCGTAACACGTAACTCGTAACACGTAACCCCGAAAAACGCACCCTCGCGACTCATATCCGAGTTACGAGTTACGCATTACGTGTTACGCCAAGGAGCAACCCGTGGCTATCAAGAAGACAACCATCGTCGGCCAGTCATTCCCCCGCGTCGAGAGCAACGCCAAGGTGACCGGCGCGGCGCAGTATGTGGACGATATGCAGTTTGGGCCGAATCTGCTGCACGGCCGGCTGAAGCGCAGCACCGTGCCGCACGCCATGATCACACGCATCGACGTCAGCAAGGCCAGGGAGCTGCCCGGCGTGCGCGTGGTGGTGACCGGCCAGGACTATCCCGGCCTGACCGGGCTCTATCTCTCCGACCGCCCCACCTTCGCCGTGGACCGGGTGCGCTTCGTGGGCGAGCCGGTGGCCGCTGTGGCGGCTGACACGCCGGAGCTGGCCGAGCAGGCCTGCGCGCTGATCGAGGTGGAATACGAGCCGCTGCCGGGCGTCTTCGACCCGGAGTTCGGCGCCAGCGCCGACGCGCCGCTGCTGCACCCCGATCTGATGGACTATGCCGCCGTGCCCTTCATCTTCCGCCAGCCCGGCACCAACATCAGCAACTGGTTCAAGGTGCGCAAGGGGGACATGGAGGCCGGCTGGGCCGAGGCCGCACACATCTACGAGCACACCTACCGCGTGCCCCACGTGCAGCACGTGCCGCTGGAGACCCACGCCTCCGTGGCCCAGGTGGACGGCAACGGCAAGATCACCCTGTGGAGCGCCAGCCAGTCCCCCTTTGCCCAGCGCAACCTGATCGCCAAGAGCCTGAACATCAGCCATTCCAAGCTGCGCGTCATCACTCCCTACGTGGGCGGCGGCTTCGGCGCCAAGGCCGGCGTCAGCATGGAGGGCGCCTGCGTCATCCTGGCGCTGCACGCCAAAGGGCGGCCGGTCAAGCTCGTTATGTCACGCGCCGAGGAGTTCACCACGACCTTCGTGCGCCAGGGGCTGATAGCCAAGATCAAGATGGGCATGGCCGCGGATGGCCGCATCACCGCCATGCAGAACACCTACTACTGGGACGGCGGCGCCTACACCGAGTACGGCGTCAACATCACCCGCGCGGCCGGCTACAGCAGCACCGGCCCCTACTTCGTGCCCAACGTCCACGCCGACTCCATGTGCGTCTACACCAACCACCCCATCGGCGGCGCGATGCGCGGCTTCGGCATGCCGGAGATCCACTGGGCCATCGAGCAGCATATCGACCGCATGGCCACGCAGCTCCACCTGGACCCGATGCAAGTGCGCCTGCTGAACTGCCTCAAGGAGGGCCAGGAGACGGTGACCGGCATGATCATGCACCCCACCGGCCTGAGCCAGTGCATCGCCAAGGCCGCGGAGGCGCTGGACTGGGACCAGCCCAGCAAGCCCAGCGCGCCGGGCAAGAAGCGCGGCAAGGGGATCGCGGCCATGTGGAAGGCGCCGGCCATGCCCCCCAACCCCGGCTCGGCCAGCACCATCCGCTTCAACGAGGATGGCACCTGCCTGGTCAACATCGGCGGCGTGGACATGGGCCAGGGCACGCTGACCATCGCGGCCCAGCTTGCGGCCGAGGGGCTGGGCATCCCCATCGCCGATGTGCGCGTCAATACGGTGGACACCGACTATTCCCCCTACGAGTGGCAGACGGTGGCCAGCCGGCTGACCTGGAGCATGGGCAACGCCATCCTGCGCGCAGCCGACGAGGCCAAAACGCAGATCATCCAGATGGTGGCCGAGGTGTGGGGCGAAGATCCCCAGGACCTGGACATCATCGATGGCAACGTGGTCAGCTACAAGACCGAGGAATCGATACCGCTGAAGAACATCGTGGTCTACGGCATGCAGAAGCCGGACGGCACCTGGGCCGGCGGGCCGGTGGTGGGCAAGGGCCGCTTCATGCCCACCTACGTCACGCCGCTGGACGCGGAGACCGGCCAGGGCCCGCGCGCGGTGGTGCATTTCACCACCGGCGCGCAGGCGGTGGAGGTGGAGATCGACGAGGAGACGGGCGAGGTGCAGGTGCTGAAGATCGTCTCGGCCTACGACGTGGGCCACGCCATCAACCCGGACATGGTGCGCACGCAGATGGAAGGGGGCGCGGTGCAGGGGATGAGCACGGCGCTGCTGGAGTCGATCATCCTGCGCAACGGCCAGCCCATGAACCCCAGCTTCACCGACTACCGCATCGCCACCGCCATCGATGCGCCGGCTGAGATGGAGAACATCATCGTCGAGGTGCCGCAGGACGACGGCCCCTACGGCGCGCGCGGCATCGGCGAGCACGCCATGGTGCCCACCGCGCCCGCCATCGCCAACGCCGTGCGCGCCGCCGTCGGCGTGGAGATCGACTCGATGCCGATAACCAGCGAGAAGGTGTGGCGGGGGATGAGGGGGAAGTAGGCAAGTAGGCAAGTAGACAAGTAGACAAGTAGGCAAGTAGGCGAGTAGGCAAGTAGGCGAGTAGGCAAGTAGGCGAGTAGGCAAGTAGACAAGGAGACAGAGGCGCGGGGTTCGCACGGGGGCGTGCGAACCTCGCGCATCTGACGCATTCACTGCTGCCGCGATGAACCTTCAACGCATGACTTGTCCCGGCTGCGGGGCGTCGATCACGATCCCCGACGACCTGGCACAGCTTACCTGTACCTTCTGCGGCAGCAGCCTGCGGGTGCAGCGCGGCGAAGGCTATGCTGCGCTCAAGCTGGCCGAGATGCTGGAGCAGGCCATTCACGACTCCAGCAGCCAGACGCAGGACACCATCCGCGCCCAAACCGAGGCCACACAGGGGGAGCTGCGGCGGCTCCAGCTCAACCAGGAGCTGGCTTCCGTGCAGTTGCAGTTGGCCAGCGTGCAAGCGGAGATACGCAGCCTGGAGCGTGAGCGGGCCACATCTACCACGCGCCGCCAACGGCGTGAGCTACACGAGCAGGAAAGGGCCTTGCGGGCGCGGAGCGCGGCGCTGTCCGCAGCGCTGTCGTCTGGTGAAGCTTCCCAGGCTATGGCCGCCGGCCTGCCCTCCCTGCGTCCTCGGGCGGGAACCAAGCCGTGGTATCGCTCGCTGGGCTGTCTGATCGTCCTGCTGCTCCTCTTCCCCCCGGCATGGGCCCTGTTGCTGCTGACCGACCCAGAGCAGCACAAGGCGGTGAAGCTGATTGCCCTCGCGGTGCTGGTGGTCTACGCCATCGCCATCCTGGGGAATCTGGTCGGCCGCCAGGGCTAGCCCGCAGATCATTTCAGTCAGCGCCATGGCCCATTTCAGCCAGGCGTTTGACCAATAGGTGCAGCCGCAGTAGAATAGCCATGTCAGATGTCGAGGCAGAATAAGGAGACCTGAGATGGCGCTGAGTGTACAGGAAATCATTCGCTCCGTCGAACAGCTGCCGCTTGCCCAGCGGGAGCTTGTCATCCAATCGATAACGCAAGGCATGCGGAACCAGGAGCGCGTCCAGAGCATGGCTGCCATCAAGCGCAAGTATCCTCGCGAGTGGTTGGCCGTCAGCATACCGGAGGGCGAAAATGAATACGACCCCAGAAGAGGATTGTTGATCGCGCATAGCACTGACAGGGCCGTGGTATGGGAACAGGTTGAGATGCTGTCGTCAGCCGAGTATGTTTTTGTCTTCTTCAACGGGACAACTGGAGTCAAAGGGTTCGGGATGGCATTCCATGACACAGATTCGCCTGCCTCTGACGTGGAAAGCGCTTGAACGCGTCTTCCGTTGATTCAGCTAGCACGTGTGGACTTGTACGGAGTTCAGATAACCGGGGTGGACGCAGTCGTCACTGAGCTTCCGGTGGCGCTGGGCGTTGAAGGGCTGCTGGGAATGTCGTTTTTGCGTCATTGCAGACTCACGATCGACGGTCCGGAGAAATGGATTGAGGTTTCGACCGTATGAGTCTGCGCCCCTGAGTGCTGGCGCTATTCGATCGCGCTGCGTATAATACACACGTTCTATTCTGCCTCACATGCCGACGCCTGTGCGTTCCACTCAATCGTGCAGGGGTAAGGCCAGGGAAATTGCCATGCCATCGATCCAGTTCAAAGGCAAGTCGATCGTCAACTCCTATCACCAGACCGTGCCCTATCGGCAGTTGATCCCCGATGAGGCGCGCTCGCTGCTGGCAGCGGGGGAGCCTGCCTCGCTGCGCGGCAACCTGATCGTCCACGGCGACAACCTGCACGCGCTCAAGGCGCTGTTGCCCTCGTTTGGCGGCCGGGTCAAGGTGATCTACATCGATCCGCCCTACAACACCGGCAACGAAGGGTGGGCCTACAACGACAACGTGGCCCATCCCATGCTGCAAGAATGGCTGAAGCAGGTGGTGGACCGGGAGGACCTGACCCGCCACGACAAATGGCTGAGCATGATGACCCCGCGGCTCAAGCTGCTGTGGGAGCTGCTGCGCGAGGACGG
>JAJTXO010000129.1 GCA_021463315.1 Caldilineales bacterium
GCTGTTTTGAAAAGGATTCCATGACCTTAGCTGACCCGCGTTCCGACAGCGCGCCGGCCCCCACTGGCCGGCGTCGCCTTGACCTGAACTGGCCGCTGCTGGCCCTGCTCTGGCTGATCCATGCCGTCAGCCTGGTGCTCTGGCTGCGCCTGGACCAGCGCTTTCCCACCGGCGAGACCGCCAGCCAGTTGACGACAGGCCTGCGCGTGGCCGATGCCCTCAGCCGGCCCGCGCTGGACCTGCTCAGTCGCCTCGCCGCGGCCAGCGCGGGCCAACCGCCGCTCTACTACCTGGCCAGCGCGCCGCTGACCGGACTCTTCGGCCGCGGCCCCGATGCGGCCACGCTGGTCAACCTGCTCTGGCTGGCGCTGCTGATAGCTGGCGTCTTTGGTCTTACCCGACGGCTCTTCCCTGGCGCGGCGGAGAGTCGATCCGGCAAGATCGAGCTCCAACTGCACTGGCCCGGCCTGGCCGCGGCCGCGCTGGTCACGCTCTATCCCGCGGTCACGGTTGCCCTGCGCGTCTATGGCCCGGCGCTGGCCGCGGCCGGCCTGGCTGCCCTGGCCGTCTGGCTCCTGGCGGCGTCCGATGGCCTGCAGCGGCGCGGCCAGGCCATCGGCTTTGGCCTGGTCCTGATCGCGGGCCTGCTGACCAGCAGCATCTTCTGGGCCGTGGTGCTGGGACCGCTGATCCTCGCGGCCGCCCAGGCGCTGCGCACCCCGCGCCCCGGCCGCAGCGCCCGCCGCAGCCCCAGCCGCCACGCGCTGGAGCGCTTCGGCCGCCGCCTGCGCCTGGCCCCGGCCCATTTCAATCTGCTGGGGGTTCTGTTGCTGGCCGTGGTGGGTCTGGCGCTCAGTCTGCCAGCCCAAAAGCTGCCAACCTTCGGCGTGACTGGCAACCTCGACAGCGCGCTGAGCCTGCTCTCAAGCTCGCCCACCGCGCTGAGGGTTGGCGAACTGGTCCTGCTGCTGGCGCTGCTGATCGGCGCGCTCTACGCCCTCTGGCAGGTGATCCGGCCGCGACGCGCGGGCGCCCGGCTGGCCTTCAGCCTGCTGCTGACCTGGCTGGGCCTGGGGCTGATCCTGCTGGCCCTGCTGGGCGACGGCCGCGCCAGCCAGTGGATGCCCCTGCTGCCGGCTGCCGCCATCCTGAGCGTCGCCTGGCTGGCGCCCACCGAGCTGCCCGCGCGGCTGAAAGCTGGCGTCTCGCGCCCCCGCGCCATCTCCCGCCTCGCCGCCGCCGCCACAGCCCTGCTCCTTCTCGTCGCAGCCATCAACGCCGTCCTCCTCACCTGGTCCGCGCCCTCCCTCAGTACCCAGTCCCCAGCCCCCAGTCCCCAGTCCCCCCAGACCGCCAAGTCGCAGACCGCGGCCATCGGCCAGGCCGTCCATCGCCTGTGCGGCGACCAACAGGCCTGCCGCGCGGTGGTGCTCTCCTGCGCGCCCGCGCTCAGCGCCGCGTCCTTCGACTATTTCAAGACCCAGACGCTGTTGGGCGACCGACTCACCTTCTCGCGGCTGGCCTCCAACGTCGATTTCTACTACGACCTGTGGGATGCCGACTTCATCCTGAGCAGCAGCGTGGCTTGCAGCGCGGCCGATGGCCTGGCTGACGAGGCGCTGCGCCGCGCAGCCGTGGCCCAGGAGGCGCTGGCCAGCCCTGAATTCAGCCAACGCTTCCGCCCGGCTCAAAGCTTCGAGCTGCCCGACGGCGCGCAAGTGCAGCTTTGGCAGCGCGTCGGCCCGCCCATCGCCCAGATGGACATCGCCGACCAGGTGTTGGCGCTGGAGCATATCCTGGCCGTCAGCCCCACCGCCAGCACCGCCAACCAGACGCTCAGCGCCCTGTTGGAGCAGATCGGCGACCCGATCCGCGCCCTGGCCATGCGCGAGGAGATCGTCGAGCGCAGCCCCGAGGACAGCGCGGCCCGGCTGGCGCTGGGCGACCTGTATCTGGCCTACGGCCGGCCGCAGGACGCGGTCGCGCAATACCAAGCCGCCTTAGCAGGCGATGCTTCGATCCCCACAGACCCGCTGCTGCTCAGGCTGGCCGCGGCCTACCAGGCGCTGGGGCAATGGGACGACGCCGAGGCCGCGCTGTTGGCCGCCAACGAACAGACGCCGGACGACTACACCGTCCGCCTGCGCCAGGGTCAATTCTATCTGGCCCGCGGCCGCTTTGCCGAGGCCACCAGCGCGCTGGCCCAGGCCCGCGAGATCGACCCGACCCGCTTCGAGAGCTACCTCGCGCTGGGCCAGGCTCAGTTGTTGCGCAACGACCTGGCGCAGGCCGTGGCCGAAGGGTTCCGCCGGGCCCAAGAGGCCGCGCCCGCTTCGCCAGAGCCGCTGCTGGCCTGGGCCGACGCCCTGGCCGCCCGCGGCGAGCTGAACCAGGCTTCACAGCTCTACAGCCAGGCCGTGGAGCTCGCCAACGCCGGCAGCGACGACGAGGCCGTGATCGCAGCCTACAGCCGCTGGATCGCCAGCCTGGAAACGCTGGGCGCGTCGGAGCAGGCTGCAACTCTGGCCGCGACCCTGGCCAGGACCTATCCCCGTTCCGCGTCGGCGCAGGCCACGCTGGCCGGGTTGTCCAGCCGCCAAGGGCAGGCCGAGCAGGCCAGCGCCGCCTGGCAGGCCAGCCTGGAGCTGGCGCCGCAGGTGGTGGCAACGCGCGTTGGCCTGGCGCAGGCCCTGGCCAGCCAAGGTCGCTTCGACGAGGCCGACCAGGTGCTGCAGCAAGGCTTGGCCCTGCCAGCCGGCCAGGCGGAGCTGCTCACGGCCGCGGGCGACCTGCTGGCCATGCAGGCCGACCAGGAGCCCAGCGCCCACCAGACCATCGAACGCTATCAGGAGGCGCTGCAGGCCAATCCGGCCTACTGGCCGGCCGCGGCCAGCCTGGCCCAGTTCTTCCTGAGCCGCGGCCAGGCCAACCAGGCCTGGCAGACCGTGGACGCGGCCATGCAGCAGTGGCCGGAAGTCTACCAACTGCACGCGTTGGCCGGCGATGCGCTGCGCCAGATGGGCCGCCGCCAGGAGGCGCTGACCGCCTACCGCCAGGCCATCGAACTCGCGCCAGCGTCCTTGTTCAGCACAGATCCGATCAACGCCACGCTGGCCCGGCTCTACACCCGGCAGGGCGAGGCCCTACTGGAGGGCAGCGCCTTCGGCCCGGCCCAGGAAAGCTTCGATCAGGCGCTGCGCCTGGCCGCCGACCAGGTGGACGCGCACATCGGCCTGGCCCGTCTCAACACTATCCTGGCCCAGCGCGCCAGCGGCGCGGCCGTGGGCAGCACGCCGGGGCAAGGGGCCGCGCCGGTCGCCACCGACCAGGTTCGTTTCCGACAGGCCAGCGACGCCATCCAGGCCGCGCTGGCGTTGCAGCCCGACAGCATTGCCGCCCTCACCGCGCAAGGCGATCTCTACGCGGCCTACGGGCGCGCCAGCCAGGCCATCGACGCCTACCAGCAGGCGCTGACCCTCGATCCAGACCTGGCCGCGGAAGCGCGCGCCGGTCTGTTCACCCTCTATCTGGCCCAGAATCGCACCGATGAGGTGATCGCCTTCTATCGCCAGTTGCTGCGCGAGAAGCCGGACAACGTCGCGGCGCTGCGCGGCCTGGCCGACGCTGCCATCGCCGCGGGCCAGACCGAGGCCGCGCTGGACGCCTATGATCTGTTCCTGGCCCGCGGCCAGAACCGGGACAACGTGGCCGCGTTGATGGCCCAGGGGGAAACGCTGCGCCAATTGGGGCTGCTGGACCAGGCGCTGACCCCCTTCACCCGCGCGGCGCGCCTCTCCGGGTCTACCGGCTCCATGCAGCCCCAGGTCGAGGTGGCCCGCACCCTGACAGCCCTGGGACGCGTCGATGAGGCGGAGGCAGCCTGGCGCGCGCTCCTCAGGCTGCTGGAAGACCCGGCGACCGCGGCCGAGCTGACCGGCGACCCCACCCAGGTCACCATCGGCCTGGCCCGGCTGCTGCTGAGCGAGAATCGCATCGACGAGGCCGAAGCCATCGTTGCGGCCGCGCTGGCTGCCCAGCCCAACGCGGCCACGGTGCAGATTCTGGCCGGCGATCTGAGCCGCTTCCAGGGCCGGCGCGCCGAGGCGTTGGCAGCCTTCCGCCGGGCCGCGGAGCTTGCGCCCAGCAACGTGGTCGCCAACACGCGCATGGGCGATCTGCTGCTGGAGAGCGGCCAGACGGCCGAGGCCCAGGCCGCCTACGAAGCGGCGCTGGCCAGCGATCCCAGCGACCAATCTGCCCTGCTGGGCCTGGCGCGCGTGCTCAGCCGCGCGGTGGGCGCGACGCCAGCCGGCGGCGTCCTGACCCCGGACCAGACGGCCCTGGTCGCTCGCGCCCAGCAGTTGGTGGATGCCGTCCTGCTGAGTGCAGACGACCCCTCCACCGACGCCGCGCAGGCCGCCCAGATCATTCGCGCCGACCTGTTGGCCGCGCAGGGACTGTTGAGCGAGGCGACCGATGCCTACCAGGCCGTGCTGTTGCAAGATCCCGACAGCGCCACGGCCATCGAGGGGCTGGCCCGCATGTTGCTGGCCGCGGGCGAGGCTGACCAGGCCATCGCCCGCTATCAGGCTGCAGCCGACGCAGCCGAGACGGACGACAGCCGCAACCGCTGGCTGATGACCATCGCCGCCACCTATCGCAGCCTGGGCCGCGCCGACGAGGCAGAAGCGCTCCTTCTGAGCCTGATCGAGGCCAATCCAGCCAACAGCGTCGCGCATCAGGCGCTGGGCGACCTCTACCAGGCGGCCAACCGGCTGGACGAGGCCATCGCCCACTATCGCCTGGCCGTGGAGGCTGCGCCGGGCGACGTGGATCTGGTCTTCCGCCTGGGCCGGGCGCTGTTGCAGGTGGGCCAGGTGGAGGAGGCGAACCAGATTGCCGCCTCGCTGCTGGCCAGCAGCCCGTCGGCCTGGCAATCCTATCTGCTGGCCGGCCGGGTGGCGCAGGCTCAGGGCGATCCAGCCGCGGCGCTGGCCAGCCTGCGCCAGGCACAGAGTCTGGCGCCCACCAACAGCGCGGCCCTGACGCTGATCGGCGACACCTTCCTGGCCGCCAGCCGGGTGGACGATGCCGCCTCGGCCTACAGCGCGGCCAGCGCGCTGCAGCCGAACAACGTCTCGGCCCTGGTGGGCCTGAGCCGCGTCTCCACCGCGCGCGGCCGCGTGGCCGACGCGGAGGCCAGCCTGCGTCGCGCGCTGGCCATCGCGCCCAACAACCTGACCGCCCAGGCCGCGCTGGGCCGGCTGCTGCTGCGCGCCGGCCGGCCCGCCGAGGCCATCCCACTGCTGGAGGTGGCCGTGGCGCAGCGGGCCGACCATCCCACCGCGGTGCGCGATCTGGCCGACGCCTACCTGGCCAGCGACCGCATCGAGGAGGGGCTGGCCATCTACCGCGCCAACCTGAGCCTGGAGGAAGCGAGCCAGGGACTGGTGATCGGCCAGGCGCTGCTCAGCGCTGGCCGCATCGAGGCTGGCCTGGCTGAGCTGCAAGCCTATGTGGCGGCCCACGTCGACGATCCGGCCGGGTGGATGGCCTTGGCCCAGGGCCAGCAACTGGTTGGCGACGCCGCGGCGCTGGAACAGGCCGACGCAGCCTGGCAGCGAGCTATCGAAACCGCGCCGGACGATCTGACGCTGCGCATTCGCTATGGCGATTTTCTCCTGGGCCAGCAAGCATCCTCGGCCGCCGCGGCCAGCTTCCAGGCCGTGATCGACGCGCTGGAGCAGGGCGACCGGCTGGAGGAGGTGCGGCAGCCCGTGGTGGCCGCCGCCGACGCCGCGGCGCCGGTGGAGCTGTGGCGGGCCTGGGTCGGCCTGGCGCGCGCCCGGCAGCAGATGGGCGAGTATGACCAGGCGCTGGCCGCGGCCGAAGCCGGCGCGGCGCTGCGCCCCGACGTGGCGGCCCTTTCCTTGCAGATCGGCGACATCCTGGCTGCGGCCGGCCGCAACGAGGAGGCGCTGGCGGCCTACCAGCGCGCGGCCAGCTTCGGCAGCTCCACCGCGCCGCTCAACCGCACCGGCAACCTCTATCTGCGTCTGGGCCAGGCCGATCAGGCGCTGGCAGCCTTCGAGGCTGCGCTGGCGTTGACGCCGGATGACGCCGATGCGCTGCTGGGGCTGGCCGGCGCCTACGCGCTGCGCGGCGGGGGCGTGGATCAGGCCGACTTTGCCAACGCCGAGGCGCGTCTCAAGCGGGCGGCGCAGCTGATGCCCGGCAACGTCAACGTCAGCCTGGCGATGGGCGACCTGTATATGGCCTATAGCCGCTACGAGGAGGCCGTGGCGCAGTATCGCCGCGCGCTGGCCGCACAGGCTGAACCCAGCGCCGATGCTCAGGAGCGCCTGGCCAGCGCGCTGCGCGCCGCCGGCCAGCTCCAGGAGGCGCTGCAGGAGCAGCTCAAGCTGGTGGAGATGAAGCCGGGCGACCGCGGCGCGCTGCTGGGATTGGCCGGCCTCTATCGCGCCCTGGGCCAGCCGGAGGATGCCGAGGCCACCTATCGCCACCTGTTGGCGCAGACGCCCGACGATCCGGTGACGCTGATTGCCCTGGGCGACCTGATGTTGGAACAGGGCCTGGTCGACGAGGCGGTGGCGATCTATCAGCAGGCGCTGAGCCATGCCGCCGATCCGTTGACGGCCAGCCAGGCCAGCGATCAACTGGGCAAGGCCTATCTGCGCCTGGGCCAGATCGAGCAGGCGCGGGCGGTGGCCGATGGGCTGGTGGCTGACCAGCCGGCGCTGGAGCGCGGCTATCTGCTGCTGGGCAGCATCTTCGAGGCGCAGAACGATAGCGAAGGCGCGCTGGCGGCCTATCAGCAGGGGATCAGCCAGGTCACGGCGCCGCTGGCGCTGCAACTGCGGCTGGGTGAGCTCTATCTGCGGCTGGGCCGGCCGGCCGAGGCGCAGGAGCTTTTCGACAGCCTGACCAAGAGCTATCCCCGTTCCGAAGATGCCTTCGTCGGCCTGGCGCGCGCCCACATCGACCAATTGCCCGACCTGCAGGCGCTGCGCACCGACTGGGCGAACCAGGCGCTGCGCGCCGCGCTGCGCCTCAACCCCAGGTCGATCGCGGCCTTGTCCGCGCAGGGCGATCTGTTGATCGCTTTGCAGCAGCCGGCCGAGGCGGCCACAGCCTATCAGACTGCGCTGATCAGCCGAACGGCCGGCAGCGGCGACGACACCGCGCTGCGCCTAAAGCTGGCCAACGCGCTGGCTGCGGCCGGCCAGTGGCAGCCGGCCTTGCAGGAATTCCAGCGTCTGGCGGTCGTCAACCCCAGCGATGTGGGCATCCAGATGGCGCTGGGCCACGCCTATCGGGGCAGCGGCCGCGCGCAGCAGGCGCTGGCGCAGTATCGCCACGTCAACCAGATCGCGCCTGGCTATCCACACGCCTACATCCGCCAGGGCGAGGTGCTGGACGAGCTGGGCCAGGGCGATCAGGCGCTGGCTGCGTACCGGGCCGCGGCTGCGGTGGCGCCCGACAACGCCGATGTGGCCTTGACCCTGGCGGTGGTCTATCGCAAGCGGGGCATGATCGCTGAGGCGATCGCGGCCTTCGAGGCCGGCCTGGCCATCGATCCCACCCGCGCCGCCGCCCGCACCGCGCTGGAAGAGCTGCGCGCGTTGGGACAGTGAACGATGCGCCAGAGTCGGGCGAGACGCCCTTGAGATCGTTGGCAGAGAGCGATAGCCTTGGCAGTGAACGATGCGCCAGAGCCGGGCGAGACGCCCTTGAGATCGTTGGCAAAGAGCGATAGCCTTGGCAGTGAACGATGCGCCAGAGCCGGGCGAGACGCCCTTGAGATCGTTGGCATAAAGCGATGGCCTTGGCAGTGAACGATGCGCCAGAGCCGGGCGAGACGCCCTTGAGATCGTTGGTAGAGAGCGATTGCCTTGACAGCGTCGGGATGCTTCGGCGGACCTCAGCATGACAGGCGCTTCACGCATTACTCGTTGCGCATTACGCATTAGGCACAACAACCCGCAACAATAAACAACACCGCACCCTTCCGGGTTACGCATTACGTGTTACGCATCACGCACAACAACCCGCAACAATAAACAACACCGCACCCTTCCGGGTTACGTGTTACGCATTACGCATTACACACCATGTCCCCAAACCTCACTTCCCCCTCCCGTTCCGTCCGTCGTAGCTCGCTGTGGCTGTTGGCTGTCAGCGGACTGCTGCTCCTTCTCTTGATCCTCACCCAGGCCGCGGCCGTCGCGGGACGGGTGCGGCTGGCGCAGGCTGGCCAGCCGTTGGTCGCGGCGCTGTTGCTGCGCCAACGCACCGGCGACCTGCCAGGCGGGCCGGGCGCACCCGGCATCTTCGCGCTGGGGCGGGCGGCCGGCGAGGGCGCGGGCTCGGCGGCCGTGCGGCGCGTCGAGATCGATCGCGGCCTGCGCGTGGCGG
>JAJTXO010000013.1 GCA_021463315.1 Caldilineales bacterium
CTCCAACCGAGCCCTCCACGCTTGGGCCGGTCTCCGACCGAGCCCGCAGTTTTCTCCACGTTTGGGCCGGTCTCCGACCGAGCCCGCAGTTTTCCCCACGCTCGGGCCGGTCTCCGACCGAGCCCGCAGGGTTTTCTCCACGCTTGGGCCGGTCTCCGACCGAGCCCGCAGTTTTCTCCACGCTTGGGCCGGTCTCCGACCGAGCCCGCAGGGTTTTCTCCACGCTCGGGCCGGTCTCTGACCGAGCCCGCAGGGTTTTCATCCACGGTTTTGCGCCGCCGCGCATGGATGGCTGAGCAGGGACGGACAGAAGTTGGGTTTTGATCAGGGCGCGGTGAGACGGAAGAGCGCCAGGCTCTCCACGCGGAAGGTCTGGGGGAACATGTCGATGGGTTGCACTTGCTCCAGCGTGTAGCCGGCCGCGACCAGCAGCCTGGCATCGCGGGCCAGGGTGGCCGGATCGCAGGAAACGTAGAGCAGCTTGGGCACGCCCAGCCGCGCCAACTGTTGGACGACCTCCGGCCCCGCCCCACTGCGCGGCGGATCGATCAGCGCCAGGTCGATTTTTTCGCCGCCGCTGGAGCTGGTCTGTGGGTCGCCATCGAGTCCGTCGGCCAGCGCGGCCAGCACCTCCTCCATCGTTCCCTCGTGCAGCGTCACGTTGTCCAGATCGCGGGCGTTCCAGGCGAAATCGTCGCAGGCCGCCTCCGCTTCCTCGATGGCGATCACCTGGCCCACCTGCCCGGCCAGGCTGAGGCCATACAGCCCCACGCCGCAGTAGCCGTCCAACAGCGTCTCATGGCCCTGGAGCGCCAGCATCTCCGCGGCCAGATCGACCATCACCTCAGCGGCCACGGTGTTGGAGGGGAAAAAGCTGTTGGCCGAGATGCGGAAAGTGCGGCCGGCCACCTCTTCCTCGATCCATGGCTCGCCCACCAGTCCCTCGATGGAGCCGTCGCGGCGGCGCACCACGCAGCGCACCGGCAGTTCTTCCACCACGAAGCCGGGCGCGCGGTCGCCCACGGTCTCGAAGGCCAGCAGACGCTGGCCGGTGTTGACGCCCGCGCGCAGGTTGATGCGGCGGATGATCACCGGCAGGGCCGACGCCTCGGTGGAGTCCTCCTCCAGGCGGTCGTCGGCTGCCTCTGCTTCGGCGATGCCGGCCAGCAACGCGCTGTGCATCTCGTTCAGCAGGGGATGGAGCAGCAGGCATTCGTCCACAGCCATCACGTCGTGGGCTGGCTGGCCCGGCGCGCGCACTCCTTGGCGGCGCATCTCACTCCTGGCCGCGCCCTGCCCGACCCCATCGCGCAGATAGCCCAGCCGGTCTGTGGCGTCGGCCACCAGTTGGGCATGGTTGCGATAGCGATAATCCAGCAGGCCCGCCTCATCGGCCAGCGCGATGGGCTCCAGCACCGGGGGCTCGGCGATCCCCCCCAGGCGCCGCAGTTGATCGGCCACCACCTCGGCCTTGAACTCCAGTTGACGGCCATAGGCGATATGCTGCCACTGGCAGCCGCTGCACTGGCTTGGCCCAAAGTAGGGGCAAGGGGGCAGCGTGCGGTCGGACGACGCCTTGATCACCCGCACCAGGCGCGCCCGCGCCCAGCGCTGTTTTTCCTCGACGATTTCGGCCTGCACCGTCTCGCCGGGGATGGCGTAGGGCACGAAGACGATCTTGCCGGCGTGGTGGCCGATGGCCTCGCCGCCGTGGGCGATGCTGGTCAGGGTGACAGTGATGGTGTTGGTCATAACGAATGTGCTATTCTCTGAACGTATCATCTCAATAGAGGGGGAAGACTTCCGAAGTCTCGCCCCCGGTTTTTTGAGATGACACCTCTGAACGGGTTGACGACCTGAGCGACGCCTGGCCGCGTCCGGGGTCAGTCCTTCTATACACCGCGTCCAAGGCTTTGTCAAACCGTGGTTGGGACGGTGTTTCCCCAACAGCCATGAAGAAAGGCAAAACTCCCGCATGGCTACACGTCATGCGGGAGTCCTTGACCTTGCAAGCTGTGATTTCGCCGTCTGATCCCGGCATCAGACACACATCGCCGCGAAAGCGCCGGGCGTCACTGCACGAAAACGACCCTGCCAGACTGCTGGCTGCGACGCAGGCGCCCGAGCCGGGCGGGACGCCCAGGAGATCGTGGCGACTGCTGCACAATCCTGGTTGCTATACCCAGCCGCGCAGCTTCATGGTCTTGGCCACGCGCTCTACGCTGACCAGGTAGGCGGCCAACCGGTTGTAGACGTTCAGGTTCTGCGCCATTTCATGGACGCTGCGGAAGGCGCGGGTCATGCCTTGATCCAGGCGCTGATGCACCTCGTTCTCCGGCCAGTAGAAGTTGTAGGCGTTTTGCACCTGTTCGAAATAGCTGACCGTCACCCCGCCTGCGTTGCAGAGGAAGTCGGGGATGACGAAAATGCCGCGCTCGTGCAGCACCTTGTCGGCCTCAGGTGTGGTGGGGCCGTTGGCGGCCTCGGCCAACACCTTGACGCGCGGCGAGATCTGGTGTACCGTGTGGCCGGTGATCATGTTCTCCAGGGCAGCCGGAATCAGCACATCCACCTCGGCCGAGCGCCAGGCCTCGCCGTCGCGCACCTCGTAGCCGGCCTGCACCGCCTTGTTCTTGTCGATGCTGCCGAAGGAATCGGTGATGCGACGCAGGTAGACCGGGTCGATGCCATCCCGCTTGAAGAAGGTGTAGGCGGTCTTGTCCTCATGGTCCCAGCAGGAAACGCAGATCAGCTTGCCGCCCAGGTCGTTGACGAAGTGGATGGCGGCGGACTGGCCCACGTTGCCAAAGCCCTGCATGGAGGCCGTGGTCTGGGTCGAGTCGATCTGCAGCGCCTTGAGCGCCTCACGGATGGAGACCACCACACCGATGCCGGTGGCCTCCGGCCGGCCGGCCGAGCCGCCCAGCACCAGCGGCTTGCCGGTGATGACGCCGGGCACATGGCGACCGCGAATCGTCTCATACTCGTCCAGCATCCAGGCCATCACCTGGGAGTCGGTGTAGACATCGGGCGCGGGCACGTCGATATCCGGCCCGATGAAGTCTGCCACGCGGCGCATGTAGCCGCGACTCACCCGCTCCAGCTCGCCCCGCGACAACTCCTTGGGATTGCAGTTGACGCCGCCCTTGCCGCCGCCCAGCGGGATATCGACCACCGCGGTTTTCCAGGTCATCCAGGCTGCCAGGGCGCGCACCGTGTCGATGTTCTCGTGGGGGTGAAAGCGCAGTCCTCCCTTGGCCGGGCCGCGTGCATCGTTGTAGTGGACGCGAAAGCCATGAAACACCTCGACGCGGCCGTCGTCCATGCGCACCGGGAAAACGAACTTGAGCTCGCGCATGGGCCAGCGCAGCATCTGATGCGTGCCGTTATCCAGCTCGAGGATATCCACCGCTTCGTCCAATTGTCGTTGGGCTATCAGAAAGGGATTGGTTTCTGCAGGCGCTTCGGGCCTGTTCTCGCTGGCAGAAACTGCCGTCGCCTGTGGGGTTACGGATGACATGGGGACTTTCTCCTTTGAAAGCAAGTTGATGGACCGATTCAGGCGCCAGGCGCCGTTTTGGTGGCAAGCAGAGCCACACCCATTATCCACTCAAACGCGCTTTAGGCAAATAGAGGAATTTCAGTAGTTCACGATTCTCACGCAAAGCCGCCAGGAATGCTGCCTTGTGCGGTCTTTGCGCCCTTGCGTGAGACAACAATCGTGAAGTACTGAAACTGGGGAAGACTTCCCCAATCTATTAGATGATACTTTCAAGGCTTTTGACAAATCAAGACATCTTGCCTATAATCTCGCTTACCTGTTTTGCAGGGCTCAGCTTAGTCCCATCTCCTTCGGCAGTCACAGCTTCTTCGTCCTCTTCCCGCCATCTGCTCCGCCAGGATAACAGCGTCGTTGCCCCGGCTCACCCTGGTGATTGCCATCCACCCTGGTTCGTTGCGTTCCAAGATCGACCGAGATTTCGGCGCCTCATCACAGAGGAAGCCGACGCTACATCCATTGTCTCGTTGGTTATGCCGGCCAGTTGCGCCGGTACAATACTCTGGCAGGTTGTTCCCATAGGAGGAGAACACACATGAAGAAGTCCCTGTTCCTCACGTTGGCAGTGCTGCTCATTACGGCCATGCTGATGGCCGCCTGTGGCCCCGCTGCGACGCCCGCCGCAGCGCCGGCTGCCACTGAAGCGCCCGCTGCTGCCGCGCCGGCTGCCACTGAAGCACCCGCCGCTGCCGCGCCGGCTGCCACTGAAGCGCCCGCCGCCAGCGCAGATCCCGCCGTCTGCACAGCCTGCGACGATCCCAAGGGCTGCGTCACCCTGGCCGCCGGCGCCCCGCTGCACCTGGCCTGGCTGTTCGTGGTCGAGGGCGCAGATGCCTCGCTGGGCACCGACACCAAGCGCGGCGTCGAGATCGCCCAGGCCGATCGCCCCACGGTCGCCGGCCACACGGTCGAGGTGACCGGTGAGAACGAGGGCTGCAACGCCGAGGGCGGCCAGGCAGCCGGCACCAAGGTGGCCTCCGATCCCAGCATCGTGGCAGCCATCGGCACCAACTGCTCCTCGGCGGCCCGCGCGGCCATTCCGTTGCTCTACGCCGCGGGCATCCCCATGGTCTCGCCTTCGAATACCGCCGTGGATCTGACCGTTGCCGACCGCCCGGCCGAGTATGGGTTCTACATGCGCACCGCGCACAGCGACAGCGTTCAGGGTGCGGCCATGGCCCAGTACGCGTATGAAGCCGGCTACCGCAACGCCGCCACCATTCACGACGGCAGCATCTATGCCGACCAACTGCAGCAGGTGTTCGCCGACACGTTCAAGAAGCTGGGCGGAACCATCGTGGCGCAGGAAGCCACCGACCCCAACGAGACCAACATGGGGCCGATGCTGACCCGCATCGCCGCGGCCAAGCCGGACTTCATCTACCTGCCGATCTTCATCGCGGCCGGTGGGCAGATCGCCTCGCAGGCCAAGCAGAACGCTGACCTGGCCGACGTGCAACTGGCCGGCGCGGACGGCGTCTTCTCCCCTGACTTCCTGGACGCGGCCGGCGACGCCTCCTTGGGCTTCCTCTGGTCCAGCCCTGACTTCTCGGCCTTCGGCAGCGGCTACCAGGACTTCCTGGCCAAGCACGAGGAGAAGTTCGGCGAGGCGCCTCTGGCTCCCTTCCATGCCCACGCCTACGACGCCTACAACCTGATCGCTGACGGCGTGGAAAAGGCAGCCGTGCAGTGCGCCGACGGCAGCACGGTGATCCCGCGCACCGCCCTGCGCGACGCCATGCTGAGCACGTCGGGCATGGTTGGTCTGACCGGCAACCTGACCTGCACCGCCACCGGCGACTGCGCTGATCCCAAGATCGCCGTCTACCAGGGCATGAGCGCCGATCGCGCCACCTGGAACCCCGGCGCGGCCGAGGACAGCAACCCCAAGAAGATCTGGCCGAACAACTAAACACGCATCGGACGCCGCCCCGCCTGGCGCGGGGCGGCGTCTTTCTCATCTCAGAGCCGACCTCCCCACGGAGCAATTGCCCATGTTTCAACGATTTCGCAGGCGGGTGACGGGCACGACGGTCGTTATGTGGATCATCGGCTTCCTGATCCTGGGAGTCGTGATCTACGGCGCGGTGTCCACCATCGCCGCAGCCACCTATCCCCCACGCATCTGGCTGGACCTGATCGTCTTCGGCCTGGCGCAGGGCAGCGTCTATGCCCTGATCGCCTTGGGCTACACCATGGTCTACGGCATTCTGCGCATGATCAACTTCGCCCACGGCGAGGTGTTCATGGCCGGGGCGTTCATCGGCTATTTCATTGCCACGGCCCTCAACCGGGCGGAGTTGTTGGAGCGCTACTTCCTGCCTTCCCAGCTGTTGATCTTTCTCGGCGCGATGGCCACCTCAGCCACTATCGCCGTGTTGCTGGAGCGCATCGCCTATCGTCCGCTGCGCCGCGCGCCGCGGCTGGTGCCGCTGATCACCGCCATTGGCGCCTCCTTTTTCTTGCAATACACCTTTCGCGGCTTTTTTGGCTCCGGCATCAAGAGCTATCCGGAACCGCAGCAGTTGAAGGGCACCATCACGTTGCTGGGGATCACCATCCTCAAGACCCAGGCGTTGGTGATCGTCGCCGCCATCATCATGTTGATCGCGCTGTACATCTTCGTTCAGCGCACCAAGACCGGCCGCGCCATGCAGGCCGTCTCGGAGGACAAGGACGCGGCCGCGCTGATGGGCATCGACGTGGATCGCATCATCGTCATCACCTTCATCGTCGGCGGCTCGCTGGCTGGCGCGGCCGGCGTGCTCTTCTCCACTCTTTTCCGCCAGGTATTCTTCCTCACCGGCTTCATCCCCGGCCTGAAGGCCTTCACGGCCGCGGTGCTGGGCGGCATCGGCAACGTGGCCGGCGCCATGGTGGGCGGCCTTTTTCTGGGCATCGCCGAATCGCTCTTCCCCAACCTGGTGCTGGATGGGCTGGGCATCCCCGCGCCCTACCAGCTCAAAGACGCGCTGGCCTTCCTGTTGCTGGTGCTGGTGTTGATCTTCCGGCCCACAGGCATTCTGGGCGAGCGCCTGGCCACCAAGAAAGCGTGAGGTAGCCCCATGACAGCAACCAGCGTCAGTGTACCCGCAGCGGCCAGCGCCGGCAATCGTTGGTCGCCTGTGCTGAAGATCGGGCTCTTGGGCGGCATCGTGGCCATCTATCTGGCCTTGGTCGGCATCATGACCGCGCTGGCCAGCCGGATGATCATCACCGGCGTGATCAGCCTGGGGCAGATCATCTTGCTCTCAGTGTTCATCCTCTTCGGCTACATGGCCGCGCAGCGGGCCGCAGCCAACCAGAGCAAGCCGCCAGTGCTGTGGTGTCTGCTCAGCGGCGCGATCGCTGGCCTGATCGTCAGCCTCTTTCTCTCGGCGCTGACCATCATCGCGCCGGCCATCAACCTGCGCTCCATTTTCATCAATGCCTCGCCCGAGCTGTGGAAACTGCTCACCTTCGATCGCGGCGTTCCCACTGGCCTCTATCTGCTCATCGGGGTCGGCGTGGTGGTCGGAGCGCTGTCGGCCGGGCTTTTTCTATTGCCTGACCGGCTGCGCCGGGCCGTGGGCATGGGGCTGGTAGCCATCCCCATTGTCTCGATCCTCAATTCGTCGCTCTTCGCCGGCCGCGGCATCAGCCCGGCCCAGGCCGCGGCCGCGTTCGTGATCGCAGCCCTGATCACCTATCTCTGGCAGCCCGCCCGCGCGATTGCCAACCGGCGCGTCAGCGCCATGCCCACCAAGCAGCAGCGGATGCTGGCCACCGCGGCCTACATCGTTCTGGGCATCGGCGTGCTGGCGCTGCCCCTGCTGGGACCCTACCCGGCTGAGATTCTCGACACGGTGGGCCTCTACATTCTGATGGGGCTGGGCCTCAACATCGTGGTCGGCTTCGCCGGCCTGCTGGACCTGGGCTACGTGGCCTTCTTCGCCCTGGGCGCGTACACGATCGGCATCCTGACCTCGCCGGAGATCCAATGGCTGGGGGTGCAGTTGACCTGGTGGCAGGCGCTGCCCTTTGCCGTGCTGGTCGGCACGCTGGCTGGCTTCATCCTGGGCATCCCGGTCTTGCAGATGCGCGGCGACTATCTGGCCATCGTCACCCTGGGCTTCGGCGAGATCATCCGCCTGATCTTCCTGTCGGACTGGCTCAAGCCGCTGGCTGGCGGCTCCAACGGCATCACCCGCATCCCGCGCGCCATCCAGTTGCCGGCTGGCTCGCGTTTTTCCGACCAGCAGGTGTTGTTCTACGTCATTCTGGCGGGCATCCTGATCGCGGCCTTCATCGCCACCCGGCTGAAGTACTCGCGCATGGGGCGCAACTGGGCGGCCATGCGCGAGGATGAGGACGTGGCCCAGGCCATGGGCATCAACCTGGTGCGCACCAAGCTGATGGCCTTTGCCACCGGCGCGGGGTTGTCCGCGCTCAGCGGCGCGATCTTTGCCAGCAAGCTGACCTCGGTCTACCCCCACAGCTTCAACCTGCTGGTGTCGATCAACATCCTGGCGGTGGTGATCGTCGGCGGCCTGGGCAGCATTCCCGGCGTCATCGTCGGCGCGCTGGTGCTGGTGGGCCTGCCGGAGCTGCTGCGCGAGTTTGCCGAATACCGGCTGCTGGTCTACGGCGCAGTGCTGGTATTTATGATGCTCAAACGGCCTGAGGGTCTTTTGCCCGAAGCCCGGCGCAAACTGGAGCTCCACGAGGCACACGAGGCATAGGAGGGCACATGGCGCCTTTGCTGGAAAGTCAGCGGGTTACCAAACGTTTCGGCGGCCTGACGGCCGTGGGCCAGTTGGATGTGGCCGTCGAACCGAACTCGATTCATAGCATCATCGGGCCGAACGGTGCAGGCAAGACCACCTTCTTCAACTGCATCACCGGCTTCTATCGGCCCGAAGAGGGCACGATTCTGTTCAAGAATCAACCCATCGATGGCATGCAGCCCGATCGCATCACGCGCAAGGGGATCGCCCGCACCTATCAGAACATCCGCCTTTTCCCCAACATGACCGTCATCGAGAACACCATGGTGGGCTACGAGGCGCATCTGCATACCGGCTGGCTGGGCGCGGTCATGCATACCCGTGGCAACCGCAAGGAGGAGGCCACGGCGGTGGAGGAGGGGCGACGGCTGCTCAACTTCGTGGGCTTGGCCGGCCGCGGCGACCTGATGGCGCGCAATCTGCCCTATGGCGACCAACGCCGGCTGGAGATCGCCCGTGCGCTGGCTTCGAAGCCGGATCTGCTGCTGCTGGATGAGCCGGCCGCGGGCATGAACCCGGCCGAGACCCAGGACCTGATGCACTTCATTCGCCGTCTGCGCGACGAGCTGAACACCACCATCCTGCTGATCGAACATCACATGCAGGTGGTGATGAGCATCTCGAACCGGGTGACGGTGATGGACTTCGGCCAGAAAATCGCCGAGGGCACGCCGAAAGAGGTGCAAAACGACCCACACGTGATCGAGGCCTATCTGGGCAAGGGGGCGACGGAATATGCTGCTGCACATTGACGAGATCCAGACCTTCTACGGCTCGATTCAAGCGCTCAAGGGCATCTCTTTCACCGTCGATCAAGGCGAGATCGTCACCCTGATCGGCGCCAACGGCGCGGGCAAGACCACCACCCTGCACACCATCAGCGGCATCCTGCATCCGCGCCACGGCCGCATCACCCTGGAAGGCCAGCAAATCCACACCATGCCCCCTCATGCCATCGTCAAGCTGGGGGTGGCCCAGTCGCCCGAGGGGCGGCGTGTCTTTGGCCGCCTGAGCGTGGCCGAAAACCTGGACATGGGCGCGTTTCTGCGCAGCGACAAGGCGGCCATCAAGGCCGATATCGAGCGGGTCTACACCCTTTTCCCGCGCCTGAAGGAGCGTCAGAAGCAGTTGGCCGGCACCCTCTCCGGCGGCGAACAGCAGATGCTGGCCATGGGCCGAGCCCTGATGGCCAGCCCGCGGCTGCTGCTGTTGGACGAGCCCTCCATGGGCCTGGCGCCGATTCTGGTCGATCTGATCTTCGAGACCATCCTGGAGATCAACAAGCAGGGCACCACCGTGCTGCTGGTGGAGCAGAACGCGCTGATGGCCCTCTCCATCGCCTCCCGCGCCTACGTCCTGGAAACAGGCAGCATCATCCTCAGCGGCACCGGCAAGGAACTGCTCAACAACCCCGAGGTGATGAAGGCGTATTTGGGGATGGAGTAGGGAAGTAGACGAGTAGACAAGTAGACAAGTAGGGAAGTAGACGAGTAGACAAGTAGACGAGTAGACAAGTAGACAAGTAGGGAAGTAGACGAGTAGACAAGTAGACAAGTAGGGAAGTAGACGAGTAGACGAGTAGACGAGTAGACAAGTAGACAAGTAGACAGGTAGACAGGTAGACAGGTAGAACGGATTCGCATTGCGAACCCCTTGTTTACTTGTCTACTTGTCTACTTGTCTACTTATTCACCCCTTTCCTTACCCATGGATCTGATCTGCCTTACCGACAACGCGTACCACCTGCGGGCCGGCTCTAACGCCGGCCTGTTGTTGGCTGGCGGGCGCGCGTTGGTGGTGGACAGCGGGCTGGACCGAGACGCGGCGCGGCGGATTCTGAAGCAGGTGGCCGCGCTGCACGTCGAAGTGGCCGCGGTGCTGATCACCCATGCCCATGCCGATCATTTCGGCGGCGCGGGCGAGCTGAAGCGGCGCACCGGCGCACCCGTGCTGGCGCCCGCCTTCGAGGCCGCGGTGATCGAGAACCCGGCTCTGGAGCCGGTCTACCTCTTCGCCGGCGCGCAGCCGATCAAGGAGCTGGAGGGCAAGTTCATTCTGGCCCAGCCCTGCCCGGTGGACGCCCTGCTGCAGCCAGGCCGGCAGGAGCTGTTCGGCTTCGAGCTGGAGATCATCCCTGCCCCTGGCCACGCCCACAACCAGGTGATGGTCGGCGCGCCGCAGGAGGGGGTCTGCTTCGCGGCCGACGCCTTCTTCCCGCCAGAGGTGCTGGACAAATACGGCATTCCCTTCTATGTCGATATCGACCAGACGCTGGCCACGCTGGCCAGCCTGCCCACCCTGCCCTATCAGCTCTTTGCCCAGGGCCACGGCGACGCCTACGACCGCCACGGCCTGGAGGCTGTGCTGGACTACAACGCCAGCCGCATCGCAACGATCCGCGAGCTGACGGCCGCGGCGCTGGCTGAGCCGGCCGACGACAGCCAGATCCTCCAGCAGGTGGCCGACGCGCTGGACCTGGCCATCAGCCAGCCCGCCATCTACTACCTGACCCGCACGACGATCCATGCCTGCTTGAACTCCCTGCGCCGGGCCGGCCGGGCCGAGCTCAGCCTGGCCGAGAATCGACTGCTCTGGTGCGCCGCCAGCGCCCGATGACCAGCATCGTCGTCTGAACCACGGATTGCCACGGATTACAGGATTACACGGACTGTGTGAGGATGTGACTGTTAGGGCCCGTGTCGAGACACATGCCGCTCGTTGCACTCCTTCAGGCTACGTCCGGAGTGCTACGCAAAGACGCCTCGTTGATCGACTTCATGCAGAGGAGTTCATCCATCCGTCCCATCCTCCCCATCCGTGCAATCCGTGCAATCCGCGTAATCCGTGATTCAGACCCTCCCAATCCTCCCCATCCGTGCCATCCGTGTAATCCGCGTAATCCGTGATTCAGACCCTCCCCATCCCATGACCATCTGGTACCACCAAGCAACCCCCGAACAACTCAACGCCATCTCGGCCAACACCATGGTCGAGCATCTGGCCATCGAATTCACCGCCGTCGACGAGGAGAGCATCACCGCGCGCATGCCGGTGGACCAGCGCACCATCCAGCCAGCCGGGCTGCTGCACGGCGGCGCGTCGGTGGCGCTGGCCGAGACGCTGGGCAGCGTGGCCGCCACGCTGTGCGTCAACCTGGCCGAGACCACCTGCGTCGGCCTGGAGATCAACGCCAACCACATCCGTTCGGTGCGCAGCGGCTACGTCACCGGCGTCGCCCGCCCCTTGCATCTGGGCAACTCCACCCAGGTGTGGGATATCCGCATCCACGACGAGCAGGAGCGGCTGGCCTGCGTCTGCCGGCTGACCATGGCCGTGCTGAAGCGTTAGCCCTGATCCCGGCAGCGCGCATCGCCGGATTGCGTGCGATGCCGCCTGGCCGTTGTGCGCCAAAACGCCATGTCCTCTTTGCAACCCAGGCGAGCCGTCATCTGCGATCTGATCCAGCCAGCAAGGCTGGATCGTTTTTTGCGCGACGTCTACCCTGCGGCCGGCCGGCAGGCCATCAATCGGCTGATCGGCGGCGGCCAGGTGATGATCAACGGCCAGACGGTGCGGCTCAACTCCTGGCTGGTGCGCAACGGCGACCGGGTGGAGGTGCTGGCCGAGCCGGCCGCCAAGCCAGAGCCGCCAGCCACGTTCGACGATGCCTGGATCATCGCCCAGGACGATAGCCTGGTGGTCGTCAACAAGCCGGCGGGGCTGCTCTCGGAGCCAGCGCGCGCGCCAGGGGCCGCCACCCTGTTGGACCTGGCCGCAGCGCGCTTCGGCCCCTTGACGCTGTTTCACCGCCTGGATCGGGACACATCCGGTGTGGCGCTGCTGACGCGGGGCGGCGTGATCCATCGATACCTGGATGCTGCGTTCAAGGCCGGCGCAGTGGACAAGGAGTACCTGGCTGTGGTGGCCAACCCCAACCGGCTGGCTGGCCAGGGCGTCATTGCCGCGCGGCTGGCCCCGCATCCCCAGCGGCGCGACAGGATGGCCGTGGCGCCGCGCGGCGGCCAGCGCGCCGTGACGCGCTATGAGGTCATCGCCGAACGCGGCGGGCTACAGTGGGTGCGGCTGTGGCCAGAGACCGGGCGCACCCACCAACTGCGCGTCCATCTGGCCTCCCTGGACGCGCCCATCGTGGGGGACAGGCTGTACAACCCGGCCTGGCAGCAGGCTGGGCGGCTGATGCTGCATGCCTGCCAGATCACGCTGCCGGCGCTGGACGACTGGCCCCAACGCATCTTTGCCGCGCCGCTGCCGGCCGATTTCCTGCCGCCACCCGCCTCGCCCGCGCGGCAGCCCAACCGAGCGGAAGCGCAGTTAGGGAAGACTTCCCATGAAACCAACTGAACAGGAACAACCCCCATGACCGAACTGGCATTTCAGGACTATTACCCCGATGCCTGGAGCCACTGCTACGGCTGCGGCCGGCTGAACGAGCAGGGGCTGCAGATCAAGAGCCGCTGGGATGGCGACGAAAGCGTGGCCTTTTACACGCCGCGGCCCTACCACACGGCCATCCCCGGCTACGTCTACGGCGGGCTGCTGGCCTCGCTGATCGACTGTCACGGCACCGGCACGGCCGCGGCCGCGGCCTATCGTGCCGAAGGGCGGCCCATGGACAGCGATCCGCCGCGGCGCTACGTGACCGCCTCGCTCAAGGTGGACTATCTGCGGCCGACGCCGCTGGGCCCGCCGCTGGAGCTGCGCGGCCGCGCCGTGGAAGTCAAGGGGCGCAAGGTGGTGGTGCAGATCAGCCTGTACGCCGAGGGGGTCGAATGCGTGCGCGGCGAGGTGGTGACGGTGCAGATCCCCGATAGCTTTGGGGCCAGTTGAAAAGACGAAAGAGGCCATCCCTGCGCCAGGGATGGCCTCTTTCGTTTAGCGAGGCAGCAGCGGCCGCGCGGGCGTGGCATAGGGGCCGCTGGCCAGATCATCCCAATAGCCGCGCTGCTCGACCTGGTCGTAGGAGAAGATCGCCTGGCCAGCCGCGCCGGCCGCGCGCGCCAGATCGATGCGCCGCGCGAGCTGGGCGAAGTCGTCGTAGGCCGCGGTGATGCCGGCCGCCACGTGGCCGCCGCCGGCCCGCGCCACGAAATCGTCCAGCAAGGCCTGATACTGCGCGTCGTCGCTGGTGATGCTGGCCAGATAGAACATGGGGCAGATCAGATCGGCGATGCCGTTGCCCACCCAGCCCACCGAGTCCTGGCTGAAGCCATCGTAGCCATCGCCGGCGTTCCACCACTCCCAGGTCTCCAGATAGACCGGCCAGACCGCGGCGCTGAGCGGCAGGCCCGGCTTGACCCGCTGAATGGCGCTGTGCAGGCGGCCTACCAGCTTGTTGACCTGGCGGCGCTGCCATTCCTTGCGATCCAGCCCCGGCTCCAGCGCCTGCGCCTGCGCCAGACGGTCCAGTGTGACCGGATCGCGCGAGTATTCCCAGCCGGGGTAGCGCACGTTGTCCAGGTGCAGCCCATCGATCAGATAGCGGCTTATGACATCAAAGCCCACGGCCGCGATATGCTCCAGCACGGCCCAGTGTCCCGGATTGGCCCACAGATACTGCTCGTTGAGCTGCATCGGCTGCTGGTTGCGATCCCAGACCACCCACTGGTCGCCGAACAGCCGGTTGAAGCGGGTCAGCATCGGCTCAGGATCGGCCGGCGTCGGTGGGGTCTGCCCCAGCCAGGCGGGATAGACGTTGAGCCAGGCGTGCAGCTCCAGATCGCGGCCGTGCGCCTCTTCAATGGCCGTGGCCAGCGGATCCCAGCCGGGATCCTGGCCCAGCGCGCCGCCGCTCAGCCGCGCCGCCCACGGCTCCAGCGCCGAGGCATAGTAGGCGTCGGCGTGGCCGCGCACCTGGAAATAGAGCGTGTTGAAGTGGGCCGCGGCGGCCTTGTCGGCCAGCCGGCGGATGTCGTCGGCGCTGCGATAGTCCCAGCGAGTGACCCACAGGGCCCGGATCTCCGCAGGCAGATGGCTGGCGCTGGGTGGATGGCCGGGCTGGGCTGGGGCCGACGGGGCCAGCGCGCGGCGGGCTGGCGCGGCTTCCGACAGATCGCCAGCCGCTCGGCCGCGGCCGGGCTCCAGGCCGCCCAGCGCGGCCCACAGTTCCTGTTCAGTCAAAGAGGACGAGGCGTCGAAGGGGTGGTCCATGGTCTCTCCTTGGGCATCGCGGCGAATGCTATTGGTCGGCCGGGCTGGCGTCGGGCGTCTCGGCCTGCACAATCCAGCGCTGATAGAGCTCCTCGACCTGCGGCCCGCCCAGCTCGACCGCCAGCGCCAGGAAATCAGCCGGCGTGGCCTCGCCGAAACGGAACCGCTCGATGTAGGCGCGCAGCAAGGCCAGATAGGCCTCCTCGCCCAGCGTCTCCCACAGCGCATGGTGGAACAGCGCGGCCTTGCCGTAGACCAGGGTCTCGTAGTTGCTTTGGAACGCGCTCACCGGCTGGTCGACCATGGCATCCAGGCCGCGAGCCTTGGCCAGCTCGTAGGCGGCCAGCCAACGCCGCTGCGCCAGCCGCTCGGCGAAGCCAGCGCCGCTGGTTTTCTGCATGTAGAAATAGGTGGAGAACTCGGCCAGCCCCTCGTCCAGCCAGGGCGCATTGACCGCGTCGCTGCCGACGATGTTGTACCACCACTGGTGGGCCACCTCGTGGACGATGCGAAACTCCAGCTCGTTGGCGTGCTGGCCGTAGAGCTGATAGCCCAGCTCGAACAGGCCGGGGTATTCCATGCCGCGGAACTCCAGCGGCCCGGCCACCACATCCAGCTCGGCGTAGGGATAGGGGCCGAACAGATCGTGGTAGACCCGCAGCGCGGCCGCAGCGTATTCGGCCGCCGCCCGCCCGGCCACCTCGTCGCCCAGGCGATACCAGGAATTGACGCGCACATCGTTGGCGTAGGCCTCGGCCCGGCCAAAGCGATCGCTGAGGAAGAGGGCGAACTCGCGCACGGGGCCGCTGGCCATGCGCCAGAGCTTGGTGGCCGGCCCGCCCGGCGGCGCATCCCCCTCGGGCGTGGGCGCGGGCCGTTCCTCCATGCTGAGCACCGAGCCGGTGGCCGCGATCTGGTAGGTGATCGGCGCGGTGACGGTCACCTGGTAGGTGGCGGCCGGCGAAAAGGCCGAGTCGCCCTGCAACATGCTGACATCCAGCCGCCAGCCTTCCGGCGCATCCGCATCCCGCACCGCCAGCATGGGGTAGAAAGCGGGCAGCGCCAGCACGCCGCCGCTGGCGCCGATCAGATGATAGCGCTCGTCCTCCCAGACCGGCGGGCGCAGCCGCCATTGCAGACCGATGGTCACCGGTTCGCCGGGTGTGGTGGCGCCGGGCGGCACGATCACGCGCACCGCCGTGTCCTCGGCATGGTAGTCGAAGGGCGCGCCCGCGCCGTTGACCGTGGCCAGGGTGACGCTCATGCTGCCCCCGTAGTAGTTCAGGTTGGGGTAGAGCCGGAAATAGTATTCGGGCAGCAGGCTGCCGTCCGGCTCAGGGGGGATGGTCAGACTCAGCCGCCCGGTCACCATCGGCTCGGCTGGATCTACCTGCACTTCCATGCGGTAGTCGGGCAGCGGGGGCAGCTCGTCCAGCAGGCCGCGCTGGCTGGGGGCCATGGCCTGCCGCTGGATGGCCAGCGGGTCGGCCGGCTGGGCGTTGCGGCCCAAGGTCGGCAACGCAGGCAGCCCGGCGCAGGCGGCCAGCAGCCAGGACAGGGTGAGGAGGATCAACAGGTTGCGAAAACGGCTCCACATGGCGGTCAAACCCCGAAACAAACAGTCACAAGCTTGCCGGCACAACGAGGCAAGTATAGCATCCCCTGGCCGCTGCGGCAAACTGATCGCCGGCGCATTTTGGCTGCGCAGAAAAAGCGCCTGGGCGTTCCTGGCAAGGCGGGTCAGGCGAAGATCCTGGCAATTTCGTCCGCGGCGAACTGGGGATAGGGCACGGCCACGCCGCCGCGGCGGGCGCTGAGCGGGCCGCCGTGGGCTGTGGCCCGGCCGATGCGCTGCGCGGGCAGGCCGGCCTGGCGGCAGGCGGCCAGCAGCCGCTCACTTTCCTCTGGCGGCAGCGCCACCAGCAGCGCGCCGGAGGCGATCACGCCCAGCGGATCCAGCCCATAGGCCGCGCACAGCAACTGACTTTCCCGCGGGATGGGTACGGCGTCGAAGTCCACCGCCAGCCCCACGCCCGAAGCCTGCGCCATCTCCCACAGGCCGGTGGCCAGACCTCCCTCGGTGGGATCGTGCATGGCATGGACCGCGGCGCTCTGCACGGCCAGCCGCGCGGCCCGCACCACGCTGATGCCGGGATCGTGCAGAAAGCGCTGCGCGGCTCGAATCAAGCTCGAATCGAAGCCGCGGGCCAGCAGATCGGCCTCCTTCTCGCGCGCGATCAGCGCGGTTCCCTCCACCGGTATGACGCCCACCAGCGCCAGATCGTCCCCCGGCTGCACGTTGGAGGAGCGCACCAGCCGCGCGGGCTCCACCTCGCCCAGCATGGTCCCGGAAACGATGGGCCGATCCAGCCCCACGGTGATCTCAGTGTGGCCGCCGGCCAGCGTCACGCCCAGCGCCGCGCAGGCCGCGGCGATCTGTTCGTAGATGGTCTCGGCCAGCGCGGGGGTGGTCTGGCCGGCCGGCAGCAGCACCGTGGCCATGAACCAGCGCGGCGTCGCGCCCATCACCGCGATGTCGTTGGCGTTGACGTTGACCGCGTACCAGCCGATGGCGTCGCTGGCAAAGGTGATGGGGTCGGTCTTGGCCACCAGACAGGTGGCGCCCATGTCGATCACGGCCGCGTCCACCCCCATCTGCGGCCCCACCAGCAGGCGCGGATCGTCAGCGGTGAAGCGACGCAGCAGGCGGTCCAGCAGCGCGTTGGGCAGCTTGCCGGCTGGAAGCAGATCGGACACAGGGGCCGGCAACGATGCGCTCGCCGTCCAAGGCGCGTCACTGTCTGGCCAGGAGGCGGGGAGGGGTTGGCCGTGATTGTTCAGCATAGGCGGGCAGTATACGTGAAGGGGGAGGCCTTGTCAACGCCAGGCTGTGTCGCGCCCGATTCCCCGGAAAGGGGCTGCTTGTGTCATAATGGGAGCCGAGTACCCACCAGCGCAAAGAGTCTGCGCAGAAGGAGCCGTTGTTGTGTATGCGATCATCGACCTCAACTTCCAGGGCCAGCCGGCCATCATTGCCAGCTACGTGCTGCGCGGGCCGCGCGGCGTGGCCCTGATCGAGACCGGGCCAGCCTCCAGCTACTCCGCGCTGAAGGCTGGCCTGGCTGATCTGGGGATCGAGCTGGCCCAGATCACCGACATTCTGCTGACCCACATCCACCTGGACCACGCCGGCGCGGCCGGCTGGCTGGCGCGCGAGACGGGCGCGACGGTGCATGTCCACGCGGTGGGCGCGCCGCATCTGGCCGATCCGGGCAAGCTGCTGGCTTCGGCCCGGCGCATCTACGGCGACGCTATGGACCGGCTGTGGGGCGAGACGGTTGCCGTGCCGGCCGGGCAGGTGCATGCCCTGGCCGACGGCGAGGTGATCGACGCGGCCGGGCTGCGCATCACCGCGGTGGACACCCCCGGCCACGCCTGGCACCACATGGCCTACCTGCTGGACGGTCGCTGCTTCACGGGCGACGTGGCGGGGGTGCATTTTCCCGCGCTGCCCCATGTGCGCGTGCCCACGCCGCCGCCGGAGATCGATCTGCCGGCCTGGCGCGGCAGCCTGGCGCGGCTGCGCGCGCTGCGGCCCGACCAGTTGCTGCCCACCCATTTCGGCCCGGCGGAGCTGGACACCCTGAGCCATCTGCAGGCTGTCGGGGAGCAGTTGGAGGCCGCGGCCCGGTTTGTTCAGGTGCGCTGGCAGGCTGGCGAGGGGGAGGAGACCATCATCGCTGCCTACAAGCCGTGGGTGGCCCAGGCTGCGCTGGCCGACGGCGCCCGCGCGGAGGATATCGATCACTACGAGCTGATCGTGCCCTCGGAGATGTGCGTGCAGGGGCTGATGAGGTATTGGCAGAAGCAGGGAGGGTGAGGTGAGAGAGCACCATATCTGTCACGAATGCGAGACACCGCGCCGCTGTCTGGTTCCACGGACAGGACGCGCCATCGTTGCCGTTCAGAAAGGAACAGAGGTAAGAGCAATGGCATGGCTGTTCTTATTCGCCGGAATCGTTCTCGAAGTGCTGGGCACCACCAGCATGAAACTCTCTGCCGGGCTGACGCGCCCGGCCTACGCTGTGGCGATGTTCGTCTGCTATGGGCTGAGCCTGTCTGCCATCGCGTTGGCGCTCAAGGAGCTGGACGTCAGCCTGGTGTACGCCATCTGGGCGGGGCTGGGCACGGCGCTGGTCGCCGCCATCGGCATCCTCCACTTCCATGAGCCAGCCAGCGCGCTCAAGTTGGCGTCCCTCGGGTTGATCGTCGCCGGCGTGGTTGGCCTGGGCTTCGCCGGGGTAGGCAGGTAGCGCCATGGATCTGCCAGAGCTGCTTGCCCTGTACGACCTGGAGGAGCGGATCAAGGCCGAGTGGCCGGGCACGGTGCGCGAGGTGACCGATCTCGTTGTGCGCCATCGTCCTGTCCAGTCGGGCGACCATCGCGACAACGGCTTCATCGCCTACTCGCGGCTGGACAAGGAGACGGCCGACCGAGCCATTGGCGAGCAGATCGACTACTTCAAGGCGCTGGGGCTGAAGGTCGGTTGGAAGCTGTACGAGCATGACCAGCCGGCAGACCTCAGCGTGCGGCTGCTGGCGCACGGCTTCAAGGCCGCTGAGCCGGAGAGCATCATGGCGCTGGACCTGCACGAAGCGCCGGCCGCGCTGCTCGAGCCGGTCGTCGTGGACGTGCGGCGCATCCACGACCCGGACGAGCTGCGCGTGGTCCAGCAGGTCGAGGAGGCAGTCTGGGGTGAGGACCACAGTGGGCTGGTGGCCTACCTGCGCGACACCCTGGTCCAGCACCCGCACAAGCTCTCGATCTACTGCGCGCTGCAGGACGACGAGCCGGCCAGCGTGGCGTGGCTCTTCATCGACGATGCGCGCCCCTTTGCCAGCTTGTGGGGTGGTTCGACCCTGCCGCAGCACCGCAAACGCGGCTTCTACACGGCGCTGCTGGCGGTGCGCCTGCAAGAGGCTGTGCAGCGCGGCGCTCGATTTCTGACGATCGATGCCAGCCCCATGAGCCGCCCCATCGCCCAGCGGTTTGGATTCCGTCAGATCACCACCGCCTGTGACTACGACTGGGAGCCCCTATCGTGATCATCTAAACTCTGATCGACAACTCGCTCATAGTGCTTTTCCTTCGGAAGTCTCGCCCCTGGTTTTTTTGAGATGATACTCACAGCCTTATTCGGTGAACGATGCCGCCATGACCTATCGTTTCTCCAGCGCCGACCACTCCGATCCGACCTGCCGCCCACCCCTGGCGCAGCTACTACCATGCTGCCGGCCGGCGCGAACCAGACGTGCCATCGTGAGATGGCAGCCAGACGCAACAGGCGGCTGGGAC
>JAJTXO010000130.1 GCA_021463315.1 Caldilineales bacterium
TCGGCGAGTTGCTGGCGCGCTCCGATTTCGTCAGCCTGCACTGCCCGCTGACGCCCGACACGCATCATCTGCTCGACGCCGACATGCTGAAGCTGATGAAGCCCACGGCCGTGCTGGTCAACACCGCGCGCGGGCCGGTGGTCGACGAGCAGGCGCTGGTGCAGGCCCTGCGTGAAAGGCGCATCGCCGCGGCGGGCCTCGACGTCTATGAGGGTGAGCCCGCCCTGGCGCCAGGGCTCAGCGAGCTGCCGAACGTGATCCTGCTGCCGCACATCGGCAGCGCCACGATCGAGACCCGTGACGAAATGGCCCGCATGTGCGCCCGCGCGGCGATCGCGGTATTGACTGGTCAAGAGCCGCCGCATCGCGTGGCATGACACACCCGCAAGGTGCGGCGGACCCGGGCTGACGCGTCAACGCTGCGCGTCCTTGGCCTTCTGCAGCCACTGCCGGATGTGCTCGCGGACGGCTTCGTAGTGCGGGTCGCGGTCCAGCGCTTCCTCGAACTTCTTCTCGGCGGCCTGGTGCTTGCCCTGTACGAACAGCAGGCGTCCCTCGAAGTACGAGGTCTCGAAGCTGCGCGCGTTCAGGTTGGCCAGCGTGCGCACGATCGGCTCGGCCTTTTTGGCGTCTTCGTCGTCCAGGGCGGCGCGGGCAAAGCGCACCTGCTTGCGGAACTCGGCCAGGTCTTCCGCTTCCGGGGCGCGCGCGTCGCGCGGCAGGTTGCTGCTGCGCTCGATGCGCAGGCGCAGTGCCGCAACCGCCCCGCCATCCAGCATGCGCTGCACAGGCACGTACACGTATTCACCATAGGTATGGGGCGCCGTTGAGACCCACATCTCGCCGGTGGTCACGTTGGTGATCACGCTGTGGCTGCAGATGCCGGCATCAATCGCGTTGCGGTTGCCCAGGCCCAGTTCCTTGTCGCCGCGGCCTTTCCGGTCGCGCAGGATCTCGAGGCAGGCCTGCTTTTCGATCGCGCCCAGCTTGCGCTCGACCATCAGCCGCAGCGCATCCAGCAGCGAAGCGTCGTGGCGGACGGTGATCAGCGGTTTGCGGTTGGATAACACCTGAGCAAGGGAATAAAGCATGGCGATGGCCTCTTGGGTTGGGGGAGCGTACCATCAAGCCTCATCGGTCACTGGCCGGTTTGCACTGTCAGCCCGCTGCGCCATCCAGGTCGCCAGATAGGCCGCGAGATCGTTGACCGTCGTGAAGCCGGTACGCTCGTCCGTGTGTGGGTTTTCCAGGCTGATGCGCCAGGCGGCTGGCTGGCCCGGCCGGTGATCAGGCTGCGTCCACATGCTCAATATGAAGAAGTGATACTGGCGCGGCGCCGAGGTAGTGTGTGCCATTTGCCGGCTCATTCGTGGAAAGGCTATGCTTCCGCCACGCCACCGCTTGGTGTTGTGGCTGTGGCCTGGCCCTGATCATCGATCTATAGTCGCCACTATAGCCCAAGAACGTTTGGAGATCATTTGCTGGCGCAGAAAATCGCCCCCAAAGGAAAAATTCCCCCCCCGCGCGCAGGACTGACAGTGCTGGTTACGCCACGAGTGCCATACGCGCGAACAGCCAGCCTGCTGGACAGCCAGCACTGTCAGTCCTTGGTCTCGCCGCGCGCGCAGGACTGACAGTGCTGATCACGCCACCAGCAGCCATACGCGCGAACAGCCAGCCTGCTGGATAGCCAGCACTGTCAGTCCTTGATCTCGCCGCGCGCGCAGGACTGACAGTGCTGATCGCGTCACCAGCAGCCATCCGCGCGTACAGCCAGCCTGCTGGACAGCCAGCACTGTCAGTCCTCCCCTGTCCGTCCTCCCGCACTGTCAGTCCTCTCCCGTTTTCCCCGTCAGTCCTCGACCTCATCGAACAACAGGTCTCTAATCAGCGGCTCGTTAGGGGCGATTTGATGCGCGGCCACGAAGGGCTGGGGGCCATCGAACCACGCGAGAACCTCGGCGCGCCGGACGGTGGTCTTGCGGTCACTGGTCAGAACGCCGTAGGATGAGTAGGGCCAGGCGCGAAAGTCGGTCACCAGGCCGTGCGTCTGCGGGTTGCGATGGATATAGATCACCAGTTGCTGGAAGTAACGGTCGCTGTCTACCCGCTTGCGCTTGAACGGCCGCATGAAGAGATTGCCGCTGCGCCCGTAGGCTTTGTTGATGGATTTGGTGTAGGTGCTGAACCAATTGCTGAACTGCAAGCTGACGTAATCCTGGGCTTCCTCGATGGAGCTGAAGGGCCGTATGCTGCACAGCGTCTCCACTTCGCGGATTCGCATCAACAGATGGAAGTGGTTGCGCAGCAAGCAGAAAGCGTATAGTTCGACGACTGGCGAGACGTACCTGCCGTAGAGCCGCATGAAGTAATCATAGTTGCGCGCTTCGCGAAACAGGTTCTCACGGTTGTTGCCGCGATTGTAGATGTGGTAGTACTCGCCGGGAACGAGCGGTTCGGGATGGGACATCTTTCGCCTCCAAAAACCAGGACGGTCAGTCCTTGGCCTCGCGCGCAGGACTGACCGTCCTGGGTGGCGTACAGACAACCACCACGCGTTGGGACTGGCAGTCGAGACGGGCGCAGGACGGTCAGTCCTTGGCCTCGCGCGCAGGACTGACCGTCCTGGTTGGCGGACTGACAACGACCACGCGTAAGGGGTAGCTCTTGGGACGGGCGCAGGACGGTCAGTCCTTGGTCTCGCGCGCAGGACTGACCGTCCTGGTTGGTGGACTGATAACGACCACGCGTTGGGGGTAGCTCTTGGGACGGGCGCAGGACGGTCAGTCCTTGGATTCGTCGCGTGCAGGACTGACCGTCCTGGTTGGTGGACTGACAACGACCACGCGTTGGGACTGGCAATCGAGACGGGCGCAGGACGGTCAGTCCTTGGTCTTGTCAGCGCCGCCGCGTCACGGCCAGAAACGCGGCCACCGTCGTTCCCGCCAGCAATACTGCGATCAGCAGGATCACCATCGTCGCCTGCGGTCCTACCGTCTCGAAGCGTTGGCCGATCAGCCAGGGGATGATCATGCCGCCCAGACTGCCGCCGATCATGAACAGGCTGGTGATGCTGGCGGTGAGATGCAGGTGACGGCCCCCCAGCAGCACCAGGGTGGGATAGACATTGGCCATGGAGAGGCCGAAGCCGAAGGCCGCCACCCACACAGCCCAGCTCGCGCCAGGCAGCAGCAAGAGCAGCAGCAGCGACGCCACACCCCCCACCACATCGGCCAACAGCAGGTAGCGCGGCCGCACCCGGTTGGCCAGCGGGATCGTGATCAGCCGGCCCAGAGTCAGCGCGCCCCAGAACACCGAGGTCAGGTAGCCAGCCGTGGTGATGGTGGCCAGGTCCAGCGCCACGGCATAGGTGTAGATCCAGCCGCCGAAGCTGGTCTCAGCGCCCACGAAGAGCAGAAAGCTGAGGATCATCAGCCCCACCGGCAGCCAGGGGATAGGCTCGCTGCGGGCCTGGGCGATGCGAGCCGGCGCGATGGGGCTGGGCATGCGCAGGAAGAGCACGGCCGCGGGCAACACCAGCAGCGCCAGCGCCCAGTAGGCCGCAGTAACCCCACCGGTCAGGCCGATAGCCTGGGCAACGAAGATCGGCGCCAGCAGCGCGCCGACGCCGAAGAAGAAGTGCAGCGCGTTCATGCGCGGCCCCGCCTGGTCGCCGTGGATCCAGACCAGCATGGTGTTGCCGCCCACGTCGATGGAGCCGGCGGCCAGTCCCATGAAGAACAACACCGCGGCCAGCAGGGGGAGGCTGGTCATCAGAGGCGCCAGCGCCAGCATGGCGGCCGTCACTAGCACCACCGCGGCCAGGAAGGGGAAAGCTGGCCGGCGGTCGAACAGCTTGCCGCTGAGGAAGTTGCCCAGCAGCAGACCCAGCGCCTGCACGGTGAACAGGATGCTGATCTGGCTCAGGGTGGAGCCGGTGTGCTCGGCCAGGCTGGGCAACGTTGGCCCTAGCGATGAGAAGGCCAGGCCCAGGGCGATGAAGGAGACATAGAAGGCGCTGGTTTGGCCGCGCTGGCGGTGCTGCGCGCTTGCTTCGCTGGTTGTGGGGGTTGTCATCAGGCTGGTTTATCTGGCTGCCCGTGGCAGTGCTTATATTTCTTGCCGCTGCCGCAGGGGCAGGGCTCGTTGCGGCCGACCTTGGCGGCGGCGCTGGGCGCTGGTCCGGCTGGCGACTGTGGCTGGGATGGATAGCTGGAGCCAGGCCGTGAGCTGCCGGTGACAGGCGGGCCAAACTCCGGAATCACGCCCTGGCTAAGCTGGGCGAGGCTGTTCTTGGCCCGCTCGATCAGGTCTTCGCGCTCGGCCCCGGGTAACATCGTCGTCCAGGCCAACTCCAACACGTTGCGCCAGCCATCGGTAGCTTGCGCGATATCTCCGCGCTGGCCGGCCACCTGCGCCAGGATCTCCCAGGCGTCGATGTGCTCGTTGTTCAGCGCCAGGACCTGGCGACACTGCTCTTCGACCTCATCCAGCCGGCCCAGCGTGTGCAGGACACTGGCAAAACCGATGCGGAGCGACGTGTCTTTCGGGTGGCGCGCGATCTCGCGCTGATAGCGCTCGATGGCCTCCTGCGGATGCATGGCGCCCCAGCGCGTCGTGAACTGCATGAGCGTGATGCGTTGGTTCCGAGGCAGCGCTGACAGTTCGGAGCTCGTTTTGCCGGTCCGCTCTGCGGACTCGGCCAGCAAGCTGGCTATGATGGCTATGTGCCCAAGACCGCTCAGTTCGTACTGATCGACCGCGCCACACTTGGGGCACACCACGCGCTGCGGGATGATCAGCGGGTCGTATTTCTTGCTCTTCTTCTTGTTCTTGGCCGTTGTCAGGTCGTAGAACACCCGGGGAAAGATGTGGGCTCGCTCGCGGCCGCAGGCCGTGCAGCGCAGCTCAAGCCGCACTCCGGACTCCCTGGGCCGTTTCGACGATGGATCGGAGGCGGCAGGCCGCCTCATGCCGAAATCGATCTCTACAGATTCCAGCGTGATCACGCTCGGCGTGACCCGATCTTCGGCAAAGGCGCGCCGGATGGCGTCGTAGGCTGTCCGCGCGCCTGAAGTGCTCAGGTCATAGATGACTGATGTCGTGACGCTTTCCTCGGCGGCGCTGTCGTCAGCTTCAGGCCGGTCAAGAAAGGCTATCAGCAGATCGACCACCTCGGCATTGGCCTCGGCGTGCCGCTGAGCAATGGCCGTCAGGCACTCGGAAGCGAGGCTGCGCGCGTGGGATTCATGGGCTGCATCGAAGAGGTAAGCGCGCAGGGCAGGAATGGCCCCAGGCCCGATGGCTGCATAGACCTTCGGCAGCTCCTCATCGAACCATGCGTCCTCCATGTACTCGGTCAGCGGCTCAGCCGCCTCGATCGGGCCCAGCACGCCCAACACCTTAATGGCATGCAACGGCGCCCATGCGGCTGGATCATGTTCGTCGCGCTTGTTTAGATCGGCATCCAGCGCTATCTTCACCAGGTCGGTGGTGTACGGCGCCAACTGCACGGCCCAGGCGGCGTAATCTGTATCTTCCGCGGGCTCGCCATAGCTGATCAAGTTGGCCAACGGCTCAGGATAGTGCTTCAGCGCCGGGTCGGTCTTGGGTTTTCGAGAGAGAAGCTTCAGCATCGATAATGTCCTATTTCTGTGCCACCTTCTGGAGTTCGTATAGTTTGTTGAGCGCCTCCAGCGGGCTCAGCGCGTTGATATCCAGCTTTCTGAGCGCGTCCACGGCTGGATGCGGCCCGCCGAAGAGGGTGAGCTGCACCATGGCCGACTCTGCCGCGCGGTCAGCCGCCGGCCACGGCGCGGCCGGCGTGCCGCCGCTGGCCTCCAGGTTGGCCAGGATCTCCTCGGCGCGATGGATGATCGGCCGCGGCAGGCCGGCCAGTTGGGCTACATGGATGCCATAGGACTTGTCGGCCGCGCCGGGCACGATCTGATGCAGAAAAACCACGCTGTCCCCCTGTTCGGCCACGGCCACGTTGTAGTTGGCCACGTGCGGCAGCCGCTGGGCCAGCTCGGTCAGCTCGTGGTAGTGGGTGGCGAAGAGGGTCTTGGCCCGCAGTCGCGGATGGTTGTGGATGTATTCCACCACGGCCCAGGCGATGCTCAGGCCGTCGTAGGTGCTGGTGCCGCGGCCCAGCTCGTCGAAGATGATCAGGCTGCGGCTGGTGGCGTGGTGCAGGATGTTGGCCGCCTCCACCATCTCCACCATGAAGGTGCTCTGGCCGGCGTGGATCTCGTCCTGCGCGCCGATGCGGGTGAAAATGCGGTCTACCAGGCCGATGCGGGCGCGCTGGGCTGGCACGAAGGAGCCGATCTGCGCCATCAAGGTGATCAGCGCCACCTGACGTAACGCGGTAGATTTGCCACTCATGTTGGGGCCGGTGATGACCAGAATGGCCTCCTCCGGCGATAGCCGCACGTCGTTGGGCTGGAACACGGCGTCGCTCAGGCTGCGTTCCACCACCGGATGGCGGCCGGCTGTGATCTCCAACAGGCTGTCGCTGGCCAGGACGGGGCGCACGTAGCGGTTGTTGGCGGCCACCTCGGCCAGGCCCGCCAGCACATCCAACTCAGCGATGCCCTGGGCCAACGCCAGCAGACGCGATGCGGCCGCGGCGATCTGTCCCAGCACCTGCTGGTAGATCTGCCGCTCCAGCTCCAACTGCCGCTCCTCGGCGTTGAGGATCAGGCTCTCGTATTCCTTCAGTTCCGGCGTGATGTAGCGTTCGGCGTTGACCAGGGTCTGCTTGCGGATGTAGTCGGCGGGAACCAGCGCCGCGTTGGCGGTGGTGACTTCGATGTAGTAGCCGAAGACCTTGTTGAAGCCGACCTTGAGCGACTTGATGCCGGTGCGCTCCCGCTCGACCCGCTCCAGCCCCGCCACCCACTGCCGCGCATCGCGCGAGGCCACCTCGATGCCGTCCAGCTCGGCCGAAAAGCCCTTGCGGATCACCCCGCCCTTGTCCAGCGTGGCCGGCGGCTCGTCGGCGATGGCCGCGCGCAGCAGATCGAGCACATCCGAGCAATTGACCATCGACAATTGACCATTGGCCATCGACAATTCCCCCACGAGTCTGGCCAGTTCCGGCGTCAACGTCAGCACCTGGCGGATGCCCACCAGCTCGATGGGACGGGCAATTCCCTGCGCGGCGCGGTTGGTCCAGCGCTCCAGGTCGCCGGTCTGGCGCAGCAGGCCGCGCAGCTCGGCGCGGGCCGGCAGGTGATCGTGCCAGGCCTGCACGCCGTCCAGTCGCGCCTCCAGCCGGGCCAAGTCCAGCAGCGGCTGGTGCAACCACTGGCGCAGCAGTCGCGCGCCCATAGGCGTCCGCGTGGCGTCCAGCACCTCCAACAGCGATCCTTTCTTGCTGCCGCTGCGGATGGTCTGGGTCAGCTCCAGGTTGCGCCGCGTGGCCTCGTCCAGGGCCATGAACTCGCCCGTGTCGTAGGTGCGCAGACTGGTCAGATGGGGCAGGCTGCCGCGCTGGGTCTGGCGCAGGTATTGCACCAGCGCGCCGGCCGCGGCGATGGCCTGCGGCATGGTCTCGATGCCGAACCCCGCCAGCGACTCGACCGCGAACTGCTCCAGCAGCGCGCGGCGCGCGGTTTCCAGCTCGAATTGCCAGGTGGGCAGGGGGGTGAGGGAGACGCCGGGAACTGGGGGAGCTGGGGGAACTGGGGGAGCTGGGGGAACTGGAGGAGCTGGGGAGAACCCGGAGCTGCTTGGAGTGTGTGGGGTTTTTCTTTCTTCGCGCACGAGCAGCTCGGCCGGCTGCAGGCGGGCGAGCTCCTGGCGCAACAATCGCTCGGCCTCGGGCCCCTGGAACTGGGTGGCGGCGAACTCGCCGGTGGTGATGTCGGCATAGGCCAGCCCCACCATCGCCGGTTGAGCGGGCGCAGAGGCATCGAAACCGGCGCCTGCACTCCACGCGACCGCAGCCAGGTAGTTGTTGCGCCCTTCGTCCAGCAGGGTTGGCTCGACCACGGTGCCCGCGGTGACAACGCGGCGCACGAAGCGCTCCACCAGCTTTTCGCCTGGCGGCGGCTCGTTGCCCACCTGTTCGGCGATGGCCACCTTGTAGCCGGCGTTGACCAGCTTGGCGATGTGCGGCTCGACGCTGTGGTAGGGCACGCCGGCCAGCGGCACGAGCACGTTGCCGACGATGGGGATGAAGAGCGCGGGCGTGATCTCTCGGGGGTAGACGTACCACCAGAGCCCGATGCGCATCGGCAGCATCAAAAACGCGAACAGGAAGCCCGCGGCGAAGAGCAAAGGCAGCAGCGTCACCGAGGCGCCCCACCACCATTCGCGGAAGCTCCGGTGCTTCGTCCTGCCCTGGACCACGAACCAGAACGCGCAGCTGATACCGAGCACCAAGGCCAGGTCGAGGAAGCGGTTGAAGTGAAGCTTC
>JAJTXO010000131.1 GCA_021463315.1 Caldilineales bacterium
CTGCGCTCAACCCGGCGGGACGCCTGGTGGATCGGGTATGAAGTTACTGCGCTCAACCCGGCGGGACGCCTGGTGGATCGGGTATGGAGTTACTGCGCTCAACCCGGCGGGACGCCTGGTGGATCGGGTATGAAGTTACTGCGCTCAACCCGGCGGGACGCCTGGTGGATCGGGTGTGGAGTTGCTGCGCTCAACCCGGCGGGACGCCTGGCGGATCTTCTCGTGAACCCCAGAGCCTAAGCGTTGAAAAACGCCTCCACCTCCTCGATGCGCAGCACCTGGCGGCCAGGCGGCAGCGCGGCGAGGATGCGCCGGCCGTACTGCTTGGTGTGGATGCGCGAGTCCAGCAGGGCGATGACGCCGCGGTCGGTCTCGCTGCGCACCAGCCGGCCCGCGCCCTGCCGCAGGGTTAGGATGGCGCGCGCTAGTTGCAGCTCCTCGAAGGGATTGCCGCCCCGGCCGCGCACCAACTGCTCCTCGCGCTGATGCACGGGGTCGGTGTGGGGCACGAAGGGAATCTTGTCCAGAATCACCAGCGACAGCGCCTCGCCCGGCACATCCACCCCCTCCCAGAAGCTGCGGGTGCCGAAGAGCACCGCGTTGCCGTCGGCCTTGAACTGCTCCAGCAGCTCCTGGCGGGTCAGGCCGCCGCCCTGAAAATAGCAGGGATAGGGCAGCACCCCCTCCAGCGCGTCGTGAAGCTGCTCCATGCGCCGCCGGCTGGTGCAGAGCACGAAGGCCCGGCCGCGGCTGGCCTGCACCAGGCCCCGCACCTCCCCGGTCAGCCAGCGCAGATAGACCTCCTCCCCCTGGCCGTAGTCCGGCTCCACTCCGCGCGGCGCATAGATCAGCACCTGTTCCCGATAGTTGAAGGGGCTGGGGATGCGCCGCGCCAACACCGCGCCGCCCTCGGGCGCGCCCACCTGGCGGCGGAACCAGCCCAGATCGTCGGCCACGCTGAGGGTCGCGCTGGTGCTGATGATCCGCGGCCAGGTCTCGTATAGGCTGCGCTTCAGCGGCTCGGCCACCTCAAGAGGGCGATAGATGGCGGTCAGGCGGTCCTGCTCGCGGCGGTTCGCGCTCGGGTCCATGTCGCAGTAGCGCACATAGCTCTCCGGCTCGGGCTGCGACAGCGCCTTCACCGCGCCCACCAGCTCGGCGGCGTAGCGCTGCAGCGCGTCCAGCTCGGCTCCCTCGCCGCTGCCGGCCTTGTGCAGGGTCAATTTGCGCAGCAGCTCGTCCAGCGCGTAGCCCAGACGAATGCCCTCCTGGATCTCCCCCTGCAACACCCAGCGCTCCGACCAGCGCTGCGGCCGGCGCTCCAGCAGCGCGGCGAAGAACTGGCCGTTGTGTTCCATGGCCGCCTGGCGGATCGACGCGGGCACCGCGGCCTGGGTGACGGGATGGTTGGCCACCGCGGCCAGCGTCTCCATCTCCAGCTCCTGCGCCAGCGCGTTGATGGCGTAGCCGGGCAGCTCGTGGGCCTCGTCGACCACCAGGATCGGCCGCAGCGGCAGGATCTTGTTGTCGCTGCGCAGCGTGCTGAAGCAGAGCAGCGCGTGGTTGGTGACGATGATATCGGCCGCGGTCGCGGCCACCTTGGCCTGCTCGTAGAAGCAGTCGTCGAACAAGGGGCACTTGCGGCCGCCGCACTCGCGGTGGCTGACGGTCAGGCGCTGGCGCAGCGGGAAGGGCAGCCCCATCTCCTCGACATCGCCTGAGGGCACGGCCGCCAGGCCTCGCTGCACCCGCTCCACGTCGTCGGCCACGCCGGCCAACTCCCCCTGGCGCAGCAGCTCCGCCGCCCGCAGGTTGCACAGATAGTTGCTGCGCCCCTTGAGCAGGGCGACGCTGAAGGGACGCGGGGCGATGCGCTGCAGGTCGGGCAGGTCCTGCCGCCAAAGCTGGCTCATCAGCGCCTTGTTGCTGGTGCTGACCACAGCCCTGGCCCCCGACCAGATGGCAGGCGCCAGATAGGCGAAGGACTTGCCGATGCCGGTGCCGGCCTCGACCGCGGCGTGGCGGCGCTGGTTCAGCGCCTGGCGCACCAGCTCGGCCATGGCGATCTGGCCCTGGCGCGGGCGATAGCGCTGGCCCAGCAACTGCGCCACCTGGCCGCCGGCCTGGAAGATCTCGGCTACCGGCGGGCAGTCGATGACCAGGTCCAGGTCCTGGCCCTGGGCGGTATGGCCAGGCTCGTCGAGGGAGGGCGGCGGGTCATCGGCCGGCCGAGCCGGGCCAGCCTGCCCTGCCACGGCCAGCGCGGACGGCTCCGGTGCGATCCTGGGCGGCGCGGCCGGCAAGAACCAGTCCGCCTGCAGCCAGTCGGGCGGCGGCTCGTCGGGCAGGTCAGGCCGGAAGCCGGGCGGCGGCGGGCCGGAGCTGCCGCGCGACCACTGCTCGCGCTCGGCTTCCCACTCGCGGCGCATACGTCCCTTGCTCATGCTATCCTCAGCATCTCTGCCACCCCCAGCGCCCGCTCGGCCGCGTCGCCTGTGTAGTCGCTGGCGTCCAGCAGCGAGGCAATCTCGCCAGGCAGCAGCCACTGCGTGATGCGCGGATCGGCGCGCAGGCTGCTGGCCAGGGGGTTGGGCTGGCCGCGGCGCAGCGCGTCCCAGGCCACCAGGCTGTGCTCGCGGATCACCTCGTGCAGCACCTGCCGGTCGCCGCCGGCTTTGACCGCCTCCATCAACAGCCGCTCGGTGGCCGCAAAGACGCCGTAGATGGCCAGATTGCGCGCCACCACCTCCTCGCGCACCACCAATCCCTGCACGATCTTCGTGGCCCGGCCCACCAATTCATCGGCCAGCAAAAAGGCCTCCGGCAGCAGCATGCGCCGGTTGGCCGAGTCGTCCAGGGTGCGCTCCAACAGGCTGTGCGCGGCGTTGTCCCAGGCCACCCGCGGCAGCGCGGCCAGTTGGCGGGCCAGGCTGTCCAGGTTTTCGGCGTCGATGGGGTTGCGCTTGAAGGGCATGGCGCTGCTGCCCACCTGTTTGGCGCCGAAGGGCTCGCTCCATTCGCCGATGGTGGGGGCTTGCAGCAGGCGCAAATCGAAGCCCAGCCGGTAGATGGACTGGGCCAGCCCGGCCAGCGCATTGAGCACCAGCCAGTCCTGCTTGCGCGGGTAGACCTGGGTGCCGGCCGGGTGCGCGGCGAGGCCCAGGCGGTCCAGCACGCGCTGCTCCAACTGGGCCGGCGTCCAGCCGCTCTCCTCCAACAACTGACCGTAGGAGGCCGAGGTGCCCACTGCCCCGCGCAGCCCCTTGCCGGCGATGCCATCCCGCACCCGCTGCAGCTCCTGCCAGTCCACCAGCAGATCGTAGCCGTACTGGGCCAGGCGATAGCCCACAGTGGTCGGCTCGGCCGGCTGCAGGTGGGTGAAGGCCATGCAGGCCAGGCCCGCGTGGCGCTCGATCTGATCGGCCACTACGCGCAACAGCCCGGCCAACTGGCCCAGCAACATATCCAGCGCCTCTCGCAGCCGCAGCGCCTCCACGTTGTCCAGCACATCCATGCTGGTCGCGCCCAGGTGGATGATGCCGCCGCCCACCGGGCACTGCTCGGCGTAGGTGCGGATTTCGGCCATCAGGTCGTGGCGGATCTCAGCCTCGATCTCGGCCGCCCGCGCCAAGTCGATCTGCTCCTCATGCGCCCGCAGGTCGGCCACCTGCTCGGCCGTCACCAGCCCGGCCTCCTGCTGCGCCGCGGCCAGCGCAACCCAAAAGCGCCGCAGCAGCAGCCGCTTGTGCCGCTCTGACCAAATACCGCGCATGGCCTCAGACCCATAGCGCCAGGTGAGGGGGGAAAGGTAAGTGTCGTGGTTGAACATGGGCGGACGTAACGGATAACGAGTAACTCGTAACCCGGAAAGGAGTCCTTTGGGTGTGGTTATGGGTTGTTCGGGACGAACGTAACGAGCAACTCGGAACTCGGAAGGGAGTACTTTGGCTGTGGTTGCGGGCCTAGCTACCCAACGCCTTTGCAACGAATTCTCGCCACCGTTGGTCGAGCGCCGCACTGACACCGAAGGCGGACGAAGTGTAGCGGGTTGAGGTGCGCGGCATCGCACGAGGTTTTGAGATTCCAGCGTATCGAGACCTTCCGGAGGGGTTTCGATACGCTGGAATCGTGCGCCCTCATGGGAGTTGTGCGCCCTCAACCCGCTACTCAACCCGCGCGCTGGTCGAGTAGGCCGCCGCACACCTGCACTGCGCGCAGGCGCAAGTGTCGAGCCCTTCCGGCTTCCGCTGGTCGAGTAGATGGCCATGCGCTTGGCGCACAACAAAGGATGAAAATGGCAGGGCGATCGGGTCAGAGGCCGCACAAGACCGGCCGGAGTCGCTATTTTCAGGTTAGACTTAACCCATACTTGGAAACACATCCCGCGATTCCGGGTTACGCATTACTCATTACTCGTTACGAGCTTCCATAACCAAAAACACATCCCGCGATTCCGGGTTACGAGTTACTCGTTACGAGTTTCCATAACCAAAGACCCATCCCGCAATTCCGGGTTACGAGTTACGGGTTACTCGTTACGAGAAACATCGCCTCTCTCGCCGCGCCCACCGACACCCACGTGATGGGCACGCCGGCCAGCGCTTCGATGCGGCGCAGGTAGCGCTGGGCGGCCGCGGGCAGATCGTCCCAGGCGCGGCAGGCGGTGGTGGGCTGCTGCCAGCCGGGCCAGCTTTCGTAGACCGGCGTCACCATCTCCAGCAGCGCGGTGTCGGGAACGTGGGTCAGCACCTGGTCGCCCAGGCGATAGCCGGTGCAGATGCGCAGCTCAGGCAGGGTGTCCAGCACGTCCAGCTTGGTGACCACCAGATCGGTCATGCCGTTCAGCCAGGCCGCGTAGTCGATGGCCACGCCGTCGAACCAGCCGACGCGGCGCGGCCGGCCGGTGGTGGCGCCGTACTCCTCCCCCAGCTCGCGTAGGTGATGGCCCGCCTCGCCCAGCAGTTCCACCGGGAAAGGCCCCGCGCCGACGCAGGTGGAATAGGTCTTGACCACGCCGACGACGCGATTGATCTGACTGGCCGGCAGACCCGCGCCGGAGCCGGCAAAGGCCGCGGTGGGATTGGAGGAGGTGACGTAGGGATAGATGCCCCAATCCAGGTCGCGCATCACGCCGAGCTGGCCTTCCAGCAGCACGTTCTGCTGGCCGCGCACGGCCTGACGCACCATGGGCAGCACATCCACGATGCGCTCGCCCAGCGCATCCCGCCAGGCCATGCACTGCTCGAACAGCGCGGCGCGGTCCAACGGGGCCGCGCCGTAGCGCTCCAGCAGCACGTTTTTGCGCGGAATGACCTGCTCCAGCCGCTCAGCCAGCCACTCCGGCTGCTTCAGATCGCCCAGGCGCAGCCCCCAGCGTGCGGCCTTGTCGCTGTAGGTGGGGCCGATGCCGCGCTTGGTGGTGCCGATGGCCGAGCCGCCGCGCGCCGCTTCCTCCAGGCCATCGAGCTGGATGTGGTAGGGCATGACGATGTGGGCGCGGTCGGACAGCCACAGATTGGCCAGATCGACGCCGGCCGCAGCCAGGGTCTGCATCTCGGCCAGCAGGCTATCCGGGTTGACCACCGCGCCCGTGCCGATGATGTTGCACGTCGTGGGGCGGAAAATGCCGGACGGAACCAGGTGCAGACGAAACAGCCCCAGGTCGTTGACCACGGTGTGGCCCGCGTTGTCGCCGCCCTGAAAGCGGATCACCATATCGGCCTTCTCGGCCAGGTAATCGATCACCCGGCCCTTGCCTTCGTCGCCCCACTGGGCGCCTACTACAGCGGTAACTGGCATGATTTCCTCCTTGGGGATCAGGGCAGCCAGAGGGCCTGCGTCACGATGCAGTCTGGGCAGGCCACAGCCAGGCCGCTCAGGCTGCCGGTGGCCGGGTCGAGCAGCCATAGGGTCTGGCGGTCGGCGAGAAGCAAGCGACGCGGCGCGTCCTCATCGCCGGGAGGGGCCCAGGCCAGCGCGGCGATGTCGGCAAAGGCGCCCGGCGTCGCGTCTTGCCAGTCGGGGGGCGCGGTGCTGATCTGCACCACATCCCGCCCATCGCGCAGAATGACGCGGCCAAAGCCTGGCCCGCCGGGATCTGCCAGCACCCCCAGCTTGCCCTCGTCGGCCGCGGGCCACAGCGTGGTGGGGGAGCGCGCGCGCAGCGCCTGGCGCACCACGTTCTGCTGCTCGATCTGGCCCGGCACGCCCCGCCGGTAGCGCACCGCCTCGCCGTCCGGCTCCCACTGCGGCGCCCAAGCTGCGATCTGGCTGGCAGGCTCTACGCCGTTGTTGCGCACAAAGAGCTCGGTCAGATTGCCGATCTCGCCGCCCCGCAGGTAGAGCACGTAGACATCGGACTGGCCGCCCTGGCTGGCGGGCGCGCCGGGGCTGGTGCGGGCATCGAAGGCCAGCTTGCCGCCGTCGGGCGACCAGGCCAGGCGACCGGCAGCCTCCATCTGGGCCAGGACGCGGAATTCGTTCTCGGCCAGGTTCCACAGCGCCAGCGCGTTGCCATCGGCCGCGGGATAGGCCAACCCCAGCCGCGCGCCATCGGGCGACCAGGCCAGCTCGGCCGGGCCGCCCGCGTCCAGCGTCGCCAGCACGGCCGGCGCGGCCAGGTCGTAGATGGTCACACGGTCAGCCGCGGCCACGGCCAGACGCTGGCCGTCGGGGCTGAAGGCGAGGGTCGGCGGTATGGCCGAGGGCTGCGCCGCGGCCGCGGGCAGATCGACGGCAGGCGTCATTGGGAGCTGACTGGTGATCGCAGTCGTGGGCGTGATGGCCACCGTGCTGGTCAGCGGCAGGGTGGGGGTGAGGATGAGCTCGGCGGTGATGGGCAGGGTCGGGCTGAGGGGGCCGGCGAGGGTGATGGGCAGGGTGGGGCTGATAGGCGCAGCGCTGACGGCGGCCAACAGCGGCGTCAGATCGTCCAGCAGCAGGGCTGTGGCGGTTACAGGCCGCAGAAGAAAGAGGCCTTGACCGTCGCCTGCAAAGGCGCAGGCGGCCGGCTGGCCCGGAGCGCAGCGCCAGCCGCCAGGCAGCAGATCGCTGTGCAGCTCGGTCAGGCCCGCGTCGGCCGACACCAGCCAGAGCTGCTCGCCCATCTCGCCGGCACGCTGGGTGCTGAACAGCACCTGGCCCGCGGGCAGACGGCCAATGGACTGGGCGGCCAGCGGCGTGGCCGTGGGCAGAGGGGTCGGCGTAGGGGTCGGCGTCAGGGTGGCGGTGGGAGACGGCGTGGCCGTGGGGGTGTTGGCGGCCAGGAAATCCAGCACGCCGCCCTGCGGCTGGGCTGGCGCTGTGCCCTGCACCTGCGGGCCGGTCGGCTGGTCCATCGAACAGGCGGCGAGAGCCAGCATGGCCAGCAAGAGGACAACGGACGAGCACCGTCGGAGACCGGCCCGAGCTGGGTTGCGGTTAGCCAATTTCAGGGTGGCGAACGCGGCGAGTCGTGGCAGTTTGCTCATGTGGCTATCCGAAACGGCGGGCCAATTCCGCCTCGACATCGGCCCAGGCCAGGCCGCGGGCCGCCAACAGCACCATGGCGTGATAGATCAGGTCGGCCAGCTCGTACAGCACGCGGTCATCGCCCTCGCCCTTGGCCGCGATGATCACCTCGACCGCCTCTTCGCCGATCTTCTTGAGAATCTCGTTCTCGCCGGCCTCCAGGAGCTGCACGGTGTAGGAGCCGGCCGGCCGCTGGGCGTTGCGTTGCTCGATGGTGGCCCATAGCTGGGCAAGCGGGTCGCTCACGGCAGTTATGCATCCTCTCCGCTGGCCGGCGCGCCCTGGGCAGCCTCGGCCGGCCAGACGAAGGCCGGCGCCTCGCCCACGGCGCGCCCCTGCTGCGCGGCTTCCAGCACAGCGTCGAACTCCAGCGCGCGATAGAAGCAGGAGATGTTGCCGGTGTGGCAGGCTGGCCCGTCTGGCGCAGCCTGCACCAACAGGGCATCGCCGTCGCAGTCGTAGCTCACCGCGGAGGTCAGCATGCGGTTGCCAGAGGTCTCGCCCTTGCGCCATAGCTCCTGGCGACTGCGACTCCAGAAGGTGACGTAGCCACTGGTCATGGTCAGTTGCAGCGCCTCGGCGTTCATCCAGCCCAGCATCAGAACCTGCTGGGTGGAAACATCCTGAACGATGGCCGGGATCAGGCCATCTTCGTTCCAATTCAGTTCGGTGATCGTGCTCATGGGGTGATTCCTCAAGGGATGGCCGGCACGGTGAATGAACTCACCGTCTAACCACACCAAGCCGCCTCAGCGGCTGCGGAAGCAGACTCGGTGAATGAATTCACTACACCAAGCCGCCTCAGCGGCTGCGGATACAGACTCGGTGAATGAACTCACCGCCTGACCACACCAAGCCGCCTCAGCGGCTGCGGATGGGTTCCCAGCGCCTGAGGGCGCTTTGTGCTCTCAGCC
>JAJTXO010000132.1 GCA_021463315.1 Caldilineales bacterium
GGGCGGCTACCTGGCGCGCGCCGCGAACCGCAACTCCTGGATCGCCTTCTCGACCAACCTGTTCGGCTTCGACGGGGACAGCGTACCGCTCGCCTTGGACCTCTTGCTCGGCAACTTCAACGGCATCAAGGGCTTCCCCGAGCGGCAGATCCAGGGGATGGTGAACCAGCTCCTGGCGATGCGCATGATGATGGGTCGCGTCGCCAAGGAGGGCATCAAAGACGAGGGCGGCACGCTGATCTTGGATCCGGCCTGGATCGACCCGAGCGTCCGCGGCTACCGCGGCGACAGCCAGGGCGGCAGCGTCGAGATCTTCCTGGACGGCGTCAGCCAGGGGATCATCGACACCTACCGCCGCGAGGTGGAGCCGGTCAGCTTTACCCTGGGCGCGTTCGGCCCCGGCAGCCATACCGTCACGGTCGTGGCGCTGGGCGATGGCCGGGTCAGGCTGGACTACCTGGACGTGTGGGATGGGACGGCGCTGCCCGACGGCCTGTTCGACCACAGCGGACTGGGGCGCTTCTACCTGGACGACAACTGGGGCCTGCGCACCTCCATCAGCCCGGCCGGCCAGTATCTGCGCAGCGGCGTCGGCAACGCCTGGTTCCCCTTCACCGGCGACAGCGTCAGCTTCCAGGGCTGGAACGACAGCACGGTGCGCACGGTGCGGCTCTTCGTGGACGACGGCTACCAGGGCGCCTTCGACCTGCAGGCGTCGGGCGTGCCGACGCCCACCTGGTCCTTCGACGGCTTCGGCGCGGGCGTGCATGTGCTGCGGGTGCAGGGCTGGCAGAGCAACGCGAGCATCGGCGTGTTCGCCCAGCCTGGCAGCGCGCCCTTCTACACCCCGCCCGCCATCGGCGCGTTCCAGCGCTACGAGGAGGACTGGCCGGCCATCCTCTACAACGGGCAGCCCTACACCGCCACCGTGACCAGCTGGACGCGGCTGACCGATTCCACGGCCGGCGGCGCCAGCGGCGGCCAGGTGATCTGGTCGGGCACGGCCGGCAACGCGGTCGCCTTCCCCTTCAGCGGCGTCGCGGTGGGCGTCGGCTTGCTGGCCGATCGCTTCGGCGGCCGGGTCGAGGTCTTCATCGACGGCAACAGCCAGGGGATCATCGACAGCTACCGCACCGACCTCGACTTCCTGAGCGCCTACTACGATGGCCTGGCGTCCGGGCCACACACGCTGACGCTGAATGTGCTGGGCACGGGCCATGCCAACGCCAGCGGCACGCGGGTCTACCTGGACTACATCGACGTCTGGAGCGGGGCGGCGCTGGCCGATGGAACCTTCGAGCAGGACGACGCCCGCGTGCTGCGCAGCGGCGACTGGTACAACGAGACGGACGCCAACGCCAGCGGCGGCAGCTATGGCCGCGAGGGGCTGATCAACCAGGCGTCCATGTGGTTCCCCTTCACCGGCGACTCGGTCAGCTATCAGGCCATGGCGCGCAGCGACGGCGACCAGTTCGCCATCGCCAAGATCGACGGCCAGTTCGTGGGCTATCTCAACCTGTACAGCGCCACGCCGATCACGCGCACCTTCTCCTTCGGCGGGCTGGGCGCTGGGCTGCACGTGCTGCACGTCCAGCGCCACCGCGGCGAGCTGACGGTGGACGCCTTCCGCACGCCGGGCAGCGCGCCCTTCTTCACGCCGCCCGCCTACAGCGGCATCGTGCGCCACGAGGAGAACCACCCGGACATGCGCTACAACGGCTGGCCCTACAGCCAGCGGCCGCAGGCGTGGAGCGAGAGCGGCGTGGTTCATGCCAGCGGCAGCACCGTGGTCGGCTCCTCCACGGCCAACCACACGGCCAGCCTCCAGTTCAACGGCACGTGGGTCAACATCGGTTTGCGCACCCGCAGCACCGGCGGCCAGGCCGAGGTGCTGATCGACGGCGTCAGCCAGGGGATCGTCGGCCTGTACAGCACGGACGACGACGTGACTGCGGTGCAGTTCGGCGGGCTGAGCGCGGGGCCGCACACCGTCGAGGTGCGCGTCGTCGGCGCGCCCGACCCGCCCGGCGTGCAGAACAACGTCTGGCTGGACTACATCGACACCTACGACGGGACGGCCGTGCCCGACAGCTTCAGCAACGCCGACAAGGCGCAACACAACGGCCGCATCCACTTCAGCACCTACCTGGGCACCTTCCCGGCTGCCAACGGCCGCGAGGGCGACTACACCGGCGTCACCGTGGCAGCCAGCGCCAACGTCTGGTACAGCTTCGTGGGCGACTCCTTCACCTTCTACGCCTTCAGCCGCAACAACAGCCCGCAGATCGAGGTGATCATCGACGAGACCATCACCGACACCGTCAGCGTGGACTACGACTTCAGCGACTCGCCGGTGGCCTTCCACTACACCGGGCTGGCCGATGGGCCGCACAGCGTGCGGGTCAGCAACGTCAGCGCCATGCGGGTCGACGGCTTCGCGGCCAATCCAACCAGCCTGACCCCCTACCTGCCCATGGTGGAGTGGTACGACGATGCGCCGGCCGGCAACGGCGCGCCCTTCTTCGGCAGCGTGGGTATGGTCAGCGGCATGGCGGCCGGCGACATCAACAACGACGGCATCGTGGAGTTGGTCTTCGGCTCCGACACGCTGACCGTCTGGGGCAAGCTCTTCGTCTACCGCGCCGACGGCGGCGACACCGGCGACGGCGACCCCATTCTGTGGACCAAGGACATCGGCGGCGCGCCGACCAACCGCGCGTTGATCGGCTCCATCGCCCTGGCCGACCTGGACGGCATCCCCGGCAGCGAGATCATCGTCCACAGCAGCAAGGATCTGCGCGTCTACGACGCCGCCGGAAACCAGCTCTGGATCAACGTCCCGCTGAAGGGCTTCGACGTGCTGGGCGCGCCGGCCATCGGCAACGTGGACGGCGACCCGGAGCCGGAGATCGTCACCAACGCCGACAAGACGCTGGCTGTGCTGGACGGCGACGGCGCGGTGCTGTGGACCACCCTCTTCGCCGACTACGCGGTGGCGCCGCTGCTGGCCGACATGAACGGCGACGGGCGGTTGGACATCATCGCCGCGGACTACGGCGACGGCTCCGCGGGCCGGCCCACCCAGGTGCGCCTCTACGACTTCAACCTGGGCGCGCCGGTGCTGGAGTGGAGCACGCCCATCACCCCGGCCATCCGCACCGGCGGGCTGAACGGCCTGCTGGGCTCCCACGCGGTGGGGGACATCGATGGCCAGCAGCCGGGCGGCGATCCCGGCCCGGAGATCGTCATCAGCCACAACGGCCACGTCACCGTGCTGGACGCCGACGGCGCCACGGTCTGGAGCACGCCGCTGGAGCCGGGCAATCCGGGCGGCGTCAGCATCGCCGACATCGACGGCGACGGCGAGGTGGAGATCGTCACCGGCATGAAGCACGAGTTCGCGCCCGGCAGGACCGGCAAGCTCTACGCGCTGAACGCCGACGGCACGCTGCTGTGGGACGCCATCGCCGAGGACGGCACCTCGGCCAACTCCGCCTCGGTGCTGGACCTGGACGGCGACGGCATCTACGAGGTGGCCTGGACCGGCCGCGAGCAGGGCTTCACCCTCTTCGACGGCGCGACCGGCGCCGTGATCTTCTACGAGCCGCTGGTCTATTCCATCACCGGCTCCGACCACCCCATCATCATCGACGCGGACAACGACGGCCAGGCCGAGATCGTGGCCGCCAGTCTGCACGGGCCGCGGGTCTTCGGCATGGGCGGCGCCTGGACCAACTCCCGCCCGCTGTGGAACCAGCAGACCTACCACATCACCAACGTCAACGACGACCTGAGCGTGCCGGCGGCCGAGGTCAACAGTTGGGAGGTTCACAACACCTACCGCACCCAGACCAGCCAGCCGCAGCCGCTGCCGGTCTTTGGCGTCGAGCTGACCCACACCGTGGGCATCAGCAACGTGACCGTGCTCCCCGGCACCTTCAACGTCGCGCCCGATCTGGCCGCCGACCCGGTCTATGGCTGGGGCTATCAGCAGGAGGCCAGCCAGGATCTGATCACCCGCACCTTCACCAGCCTGATCGGCGATCTGCAGCCGGGCGAGGCGCGCCAGGCGGCTCAGGGCAGCGAGGTGGCGTACAAGCTGGGCAGCGGCCTCAACACGCTGACCTTGCCGCCGCTCTACGTGGCCGCGCCGCACATCGTCGCCCTGAACCCGGCCGAGCGGTCGGCCGGCAGCGGGACGACGGTCAGCTATCCGGTGATCCTGACCAACCCCGGCGCGACGGCCAGCGTCTACACGCTGAGCGTGGCTGGCCTGCCGGCGGGCTGGTGGAGCCTGCCGGCCTCGGTGGCTGTGCCGCCCCAGTCCAGCGTGACACCGCAACTGGTGGTGACCATCCCGCCCGGTGAGGAGGCCGACGCCTGGGACTTCACCGTCGCAGTCCAGACCAGCCAGGGCGGGCAGGACCAGGCAGGCGGCCGGCTGGAGGGCCTCGGCCCGCTGCTGGCCATCGCGGTCAGCCCCAGCGAGCAGTCCGGGTTGACCGGCCAGCCGCTGACCTACACCCTGACCATCACCAACCTGGAAGCCACGGCGCGCAGCTACGACCTGAGCAGCAGCGGGCTGGCTGAGGTGAGCCTGCCGGCCTCCTTGGGCGTGCCGGCCAACAGCAGCGCCAGCCTGGAGTTCACCGCGCGGCCGGCCATGCCCGGGCCTAACCCGTTCAGCCTGGCGGCTGAGGTGACGGCCACCGGCGCAGCGGCCACGGCCAGCGCGCTGGCGACCGGCGTCGGCTTCACCAGCGTCGGCGTCAGCATAGATCCCGCAGCCGCGCCGGCCGGGCCGGGCAGCTCGGCCGTGTTCACCGCCACCATCAGCAACCTGGGCGACCTGCCCGATACCTACGATCTGGCGGTGGACGCGCCGGCCGGCTGGACGGCCGCGCTGACGGCCAACGGCGTCCCGGTGAGCCAGGCGACGCTGACCCCCTTCGCCTTCGGCAGCGCCTCCTTCCAGCTTACCGTGACGCCCCCCTTCGGCACGGCGCCGGGCAGCTACCCGGTGACGGTCAGCGCGCTGTCGCAGATGGCCGGACCGGGCAGCCCGGCCGCGGCCGAGGACAGCGCCGCGGTGCAGGTGGGCACGCGCGGCGTGCAGGTGGAGTTCATCTCCGGCCCGATGACGCTGCTGCCCAGCCAGGCCGGCGTCTGGCAGGTGCGCATCACCAACCGCGGCAGCGTGCCCGACAGCTACAGCCTGAGCGTGCTGGGGGTCTTCAGCGGCGCCTCCCAGTTCACGCCGTCCGCAGTAAATCTGGGGGCTGGCGCGAGCCAGGTGGTGCAGCTCAGCGCCGGGCCGCTGCCCTTTGCGCTGCCGGGCGCCGTGCTGTTGACAGCCTCGGCGCGCTCCACCGGCAACAGCGCGATCGTCGGCGAAGACGCCACGACGGTGACTTTCGGCGGCCAGGAGGCCGTGCAGGTCGGCTGGCAGCCGGTCAGCCAGACCATCAGCCAGACGCTGGAGGCGACCTACATGCTGCTGATCACCAACACCGGCAACATCGAGACGGTCTATCTCTTCGACGTGGACGCGCCCAACCTGCAGGTGACGGCGCAGGAGATGGAGCAGCTCAGCATCCCGCCGCACATGACCGCGGCCAACCTGGTGACGCTGCAAGCCAACCAGGCCGGCGTCTTCCCCTTCAGCGGCCAGGCCAGCTCGGCCAGCGGGCCGGCCAGCGACAGCGCCGCCGCCGAACTGATCGTGGTCTGCCCCGGCGACGCCGACGTGGACAACGACGGCCAGGTGACGGTGCTGGACATCACCGCGGTGGCCGAGCGCTGGAACGCCTTCGGGGCCGGCAACTACTCCTTCGTCCACGACCTGAACTGCGACGGCGTGATCGACATCGTGGATATCCAGGGCGCGGCGGGGGCGTTCGGGATGTAGGACCCGAAATGCAGAGATGCCAACTCCACGGAGGAGTTGGCATCTCTGCGCCGCCGGTTGGCCGCGCTGGTGAAACTCAATCGGTTTTAGCAAGGCCTAACGCGCGTAGCGCAGCAGTTCCTCGACTAGCAAGTGCACGGTCGTCGATGGGTTGTCGTTAGCGGGATCAAGTGGCGTGTACTGGCCCAGCAGTGTGTGGGCGTTGCGCAGAGCGTCCTCTTGTCGGCTGCGCAGCTCACGGTAAGTGTCACGGCTGTTCTTGGCGTAAGGATGCCCTAACAGCCCATCCAGCAACTTCAAGTACTGCTGGCGAGGGATGGCGGTGTCGTAGTAGTGGAAGTGCAAGAGATACCACAGTTCGAAAGCCTCGTTGGAGTAGGCGACCTGGATTCCATAACGCTGCGCTTGGACCAGCGCGTTGTTGAAGTTCTGCGCCGGCCATGTGTCGCGGTCGAACACACACCACACGTGGTCGTACTCACCAAACCTGCTTTCTGCCTGCGCTGTCTCGACCAACTGGCTCGGATCCAGACCCTTTCCCATTACCGTGACCGTTGCGTTCAGTCGATGATCCTGCCGCAGTCCTCGGAAGTAGTTGGGCTCGGTCCTTTCTCCCTCGCAGACGATCAGAAAGCGTTGCTTCGGCTCGCGAACGTCGACCTGCCGTTGTCGATACCCTGTAGTCCCTCGACCAGCCTTGCTGCGCCGCGCCATCAGCCCGCCTCCATGACAGTGCGCAGATCGCCCAGAAATGGCACGGCGCCGTAGCGTCCCTGGATGTAGTTGCGCTCGAAGGCTTCGTCGTTGCGCACCTTGAACTCAGCCAGCGAGTAGAGCTGTGTGGCGCCCTGGCGATCCTTCTCGGTGAACCAGATCTGATCCCGGCGAAACAGCCGATTGTCCAGCAGATTGGTGTCGTGGGTAGTTAAGATCAACTGGGCATGCTGCGGATTGGTCTGCCTCGAGTTGAACAGAGCGATGATCTCGCGGGTCAGCAAGGGGTGCAAGCGCGCGTCCAACTCGTCGACGACCAGCAACTGGCCCTCCTTCAGCGCTTTCACCAGCGGGCCGGCCATGGAGAACAGCTTCTTGGTACCCTCCGACTCCTGGTCGTCCAGATCGAAAACCTCCTGGATCGCTGCCGCTTCGCCGTTGCCGGCCTGTCTATGGATCGTTCGCACTGCATAGAACTCACTGCCTGGCAGGTCTCGCAATGTTGCGAGCGCTGTTCTCAACGCCTCAGGCATGCCATCGGGGAAGTCAAGCGCTGCTGGCGCTGAGGTCTTCTCGACCACAACATCCTCGATTCCCAGGTCGAGTCTCCTGATCAGCTCGCGGACGTCATCCCGGTGTGTCCCGTCGATGAAGCGGCGCATGGTGTAGAGCCGCATTCCTCGGTCCTGCAAGCCCGAGGCGATCCCCATCTGGCGGAACCACCGAAGGACGCGTTGGGATATTGGACCGTTGAACTGGGCAACGACCGAGAGAAACAAAGCGTTGGACCGCGTGCGTGACTCGATCGCTCGACCCTCGCGAAAGCGCTCGCTCAGGTCAAATTCGTCGCCGAAGCGCTCGAACAGCCTGGCTTCCCTCGTGCTCGGCACGGAGAACAACCATTCCCGCTCAACGCGTTCTGGGGTAACCTCGAAACCGTAGCGGTAACGCGTGCCGTCGGCGACAAAGACCATCTCGAAATGCGAGGGCTCGCTGACGGTTTCCGGACTTAGCCGAAAGCGTTCGACATCGATCGCGCCAGTGGGTTGCGTCTCCTGGTGGGAATTCAGCACGAACTCCCGCATGAACGCCATCGCCGCCACCAGGTTGCTTTTGCCGCTGGCGTTGGCGCCGTAGATCGCCGTGCTGGTCAGCAGGGGCGGCGCGCCAGCCACCTCGAAGACGTTGTTCTCATCCAACGCCTTGTCTTTGGAGCTCAGCTTGGCTGCCACCATGCTCAAGGTGACGATTTCCTTGAAGGAGCGAAAGTTGCCTACACTGAATTCGATGAGCATGATGCGCCTCGTTTCTCCAATGTGAAGTGCGTATTGTGTGAGTTTATCACGAATTGCCTCATTATAGTTCAATAATGCGGTGTTGTCAACAGAGTCCTGAGCGCCTTCTGCGTCCGCTCTGCCCCGTCCCGGACTGTGCTTGCTGAATCCGTATAGCCTTTCGTCCAGAGGCGACCGACGTCCTGCTGAGTCGGCTATGCCTATGGCAACTGCGACCGGGTCAAAGCTCAGAGTCACGTCTCACCCGCGACGAATCCTGCGTTCGATCCGGAACCCTTGCCTCACCCGTTGCCACGACAGAACATGGCCTCTTCCCGCCGATCTTTGTGTCCCGTGCGCGCTTCTCCCTTGCACTGGACGCGTCTTCTCCTTGAGTCTTTCGGGCGGTGGCGCTATAATTGTGCAAATCCATTTCCAGGAGGTTCCCATGAAACAGTCTGTCCGCAGCAGTGTTCTGGCCGCGCTGGTCATCGCGATGCTGATCCTTGCCGCCTGC
>JAJTXO010000133.1 GCA_021463315.1 Caldilineales bacterium
GGTGGGCGTGGGGCCGGGCCAGGGCTGGTTCCAGCGGATGGCCACCAGCGGCAGGTAGCTGTGACAGGCCGCGTCCACCGTGGTCCCTATGATGTCTACCACGTCGCCCATGCCGTTGCCGTTGACATCTCGCACGCAGCCGTCCTGGCCTGGGGTGGCGGTAGGCGTCGCGGTAGGTGTGACCGCGCCGGCCGTCGCGGTGGGAGTGGGGGTGGTCGCGCCGCCGTCCAGGCTGTAGATATCCACCTCGGCCCGTTGCATGTAGCCGGCAAAGAAGCGCTGGCGGCCGGCGTCCAGACCGGTGAAGGGGGGCACGTAGGTAAAGTCGCGCAGATCGGTCTGCGAAAGCAGGGTGAAGCTGGACGCGTCGAGCACATTCAGCCGCCAGACTGAGGCGGCCGGCCGCGGCCCTCGCCTGGCGGCCGGCGCGCCGCTGGTCACCAGGTCCAGGGTCAACAGCCGATTGTTGGTCGCGTCCAGCTCCGCCACGACGATGCCCCGGCCGGCCGGCAGCACGCCGGTCACCGTGTCGGTGGTGGTGTCGATCAGAATCGGGCCGACATGCAGCCGATGCCGGCCGCTGTCCGCGAAGATGACATGATCGGTGAAGGCATTGCTCCAGCCCCATTGCTGGTTGGTCAGATCGATGGTGCGCAGGTAGGCGTAGTTGGCGTTGCCGTCGAAGACATCGATCTTCTTCTGGCGTGACGCCAGCACGTAGAGTTTGTTGAGGCCTTCGTCCACGGCTGGCTGCAGATGGCCGGGGCCGACGGTGTTTTGCGGGCTGTAGGTAAAGCTCGGCACATCGGCGATGGTCGCGGCCACGCTCAGGTTGCTGCCGTCGACGATGACCACCTTGTCGCGCTCCGGGTGCGTGGTGATGACCCGGTGATGGGTGCTGTCCACGGTCTGGCTGCTCAACGCGTCCTCGGTGTCGGTCAGGCCCAGGCTGACGCTGCCCAGAAGCGCGGGGTTGAGCGGGTCGGGAGCCAGGGCATAGGCGGTGACCGCGCCCTGGTAGTGGCTGAGCACGAAGAGCCGGTTCAGGCTGGTGTCCACGTCCACAGCCGTGGGCCAGCCGCCGGTGACCATCTCGTTCCAGGCCCCGCTGCCGGGCCGATAGATCATGAGCGTGCTGCCGCCCAGGCGGTTGGTGAAATAGGCCGTGCCGTCGCCGGGTGCGACCGCGATATCTTCGACCGCGTTGCCGATGTCCAGCAGGCTGTCGAGGCTGACGGTCTGCGCGTCGACCACCGCGACCTCGGTGTACTCCATGCCGGCGGTGTAGAGCTTGCCGGTGGTGCGGTTCAGCGCCATGCGCTGCGCTCCGCCGGTTTGCAGGTCGAGCTGCTGCTCCAGCGCGCCGGTGCTGGCGTCGAGCACGGCCAGACTGCTGCGAATGGGGGAGATGCCAGCGCGGGAAACGACGTAGACCTTGCCGGTGGCGGCCCAGTAGCGGGGCTGCTTGGCGTCCGCGGGCAGCGCCGTGCTGGCCAGCAGCGCGCCGCTGCTGCTCAGAATGAACAGCCGGTTGGTGGTGGTGAGGAAGAGGCGACCGCTGGCTGGGTCCACCTCCACGAAGTTGAAGGGCGCGCCGCCGGCGTTGGCGACGGTGAGCGGCGCAAGCTGGGCCAGGGTAGTCGTGTCGATGATGTAGAGCGGCGTGGCGGCCGTGGGCGCGGCGCTGTTCACCACGTACAAGCGCTGAGCCGCGCTGTCCAGCGCCAGGCCGCCGATGCGTTGAGCGCCCAGGTCCACCGTGGCCAGCGGGGCCAGGGTGGCGGCGTCGAAAACGGCCACCTTGCCGGCCGCTTGCAGGCTGACGAAGACGCGATTCGTGGCCGCGTCCACCGCCACGGCGACCGGATCGGCGGCCAGGCTGGCCTGGGCTGTGACGGTGTTGGTCGTCGGGTCCAGGCGACGCAGGACGCGGTCGCCATAGGCGGCCGTGTAGAGGATGCCGTTGTTGGGGTGTACCGCCAGGTAGGGGCGATTGAAATCGTTGTCGCTGCCGCCGCTGTTCAGGCTGCCGATCAGGGTGTCGGTGGCGCCGTCGATGACCGCGATGCCGGCGGTCAGGATGCCCTGCACATAGATGCGGTTCAGGTTTTCGTCCAGCGCGACATCGAAGACCTTGAGGTGGTTGCCCTGCTCCGCGGTCCAGCCGTGCAGGCCGTTGAGCGATACCGTTTCGCTGAGAACCGGCGGCGCGGACGGCAGCAAGGCCGGCGCGGACTGGCCAGTCGTCACTAGCCAGGCAAAGACGATGGCGAAGGCGGACAAGCCGCCGATCCAGGAAGCCACGCGCAGTCGTTTGACGCTCATGGTTGGTTCTTGCCCTTTGTCTGAACTCGATCCGTGGCTGCCGTCATCTGAACAACCGGCGGTCAATCGCCAGCACGCAGACTGCCGGCCCGCCCGCGAAAGCGGCTGGTCTCCAGCAGGTTCTCCGCCATCTCGGCGTGCAGTTGGGGGATCACTACCGCGTTGAGCAGTTGGCCGCCGTCGGCGATGGCCTCGCACGCGATGGCCACGGCCGCCTCCAGGTCAGTGAGCGCGCCGCTGAAAAAGGCCAGCCCCTTGCCGCCCAGCCCGTCGGCCAGGCGCAGCTCCAGCAGCGTCACCTGCGCGCCCTTCAATCCCGCGTCGGCCGCCTGGATGGCCGCGGCGACGCTGGCCGTCTCGACGATGCCCAGCGCTTCGATGGCGTCCGGCCGGCGCGCGGCGGCGATGCTGGCTGGCACGTCTGGATGCACGCCGGGCAGGTGGACGTGATCCAGCACCGAACTGCTGCCAGCCGCCAGCCCGGCCGCCAGCGCCTCCTGCACCGCCGCCACGTCGCCGCTGACCAGCACCAGATAGCGGCCGGGATGCACCGTGCCCGCGACGATGCGCGCCACAGGGGCTTTCTTGACCATCGCATCGCCGGCCAGGATGCCGGCGGCGATGCTGTCGAATTCGATGAGAGCAAGCGCGGGGCCAACGGCTGCCGGGGTCACTTTGTTTGCCTCCGTAGCACGTCCAACGCGGCGTCGAACTGACGAAAACTGGGACAATGCTGTTTGATGGTTTCGATTTCGCCTTCCATCTCAACAGCCAACTCGAAAGCCAGCTCCTCGTTGAGCCACTGATGCGCAGTGTGCCGCAGTAAAAAGGGTACGACTACCTCATTTTTCGGATGGTGATACTGCTCCGGCTCTTTGGCCAGCGCGGGCAATGGCTGGCCGAATACCCGTCGCCACGCGTTGGGACAGGAAATCAGCCATGCCTCCAGCATTTCGACGGCAACGGCTACCACGGCATGAGCGTCGCCGGCAGTGGTTGTGATCGCTCGCAACGCTTCAACACAATCGGGATCCCGTTCGTTATCCACTATGACCAAGCCGCCAAGGACATTGCGCCATTGGAAAGAGCGCACGTAGCCCTGGTAGCGCTTCGGATCGTTGACATATTGCCGGCAGCCGCGCATGCGGGCCTGCACAAACTCGGGTTGGACGGGCCGGCCCAGCAGATGTTCCGTAAGCACCGGCAGCGCGCCGGCGTCAGCGCCACCATCGACCAGGAATCCAAGCCGGATCTCGCTTCCTGCGACTCTGGTCTCATCCATCTTGTAGTGCTCCCGATACCCACAGTTCTCCCAACGGACCAAATTTCTGTTGTCGTTGCGCAACGTCGGCCGGCGTGAGGTCAATCAGGGTCGTGGGTCCACCGTTCCGGGTGAACACCAGGAGCTCTTCTGGTTGCAGACTATCCACCAGATACGGAGCGTGCGTCGTCAGAATGATCTGCTGGCCTGTGCGAGCGTGGTTGCGCAACAACTCTACGAGTTGGAACAGTCGGGCCGGGCTAATGCCGTTTTCTGGTTCTTCGATGGCCAGCAGCGGCGTGGCGACTGCGCCGTGAGCAATGGCCGCCAGGGCCAGAAGGCGCAAGGTTCCGTCGGAAATCTGGTGGGGATAGAAGGTCAAATTGTTCTTCTCCCGCACAGCAATGACTTTCTGTCCCGGCCCGGCTGCTTCAAGCTTGATGCTGTGCAAACCTGGCACAGCCACCCGCAACTCGCTGGTGATCGCCTCCAGCACACTTTGATCCATCTCGTCTAGCACGGCGGCCAGGTTGCCGCCGTCCGGCTGTAACTCGGCCTGATACTTTACCGTGGCCGGCTTACGGATGGCCTGCGGATCAAGCCGGAAGACCTTGAACTGGCGTAGCGCGGTCGCCAACGCCAAGGCATGGGGGTAGCGAATCCGATCTGCCAACTGCGAGAGTCCTGTGCGCTGGACGTTCCACGTGAAAGTCTCGACGGCGCCTGTATCCTCACGCCAGGCTTGCTCACCGTTCAACAACGGCTGCCGGTCATCTGGCAAGTATTCGAACGCCTGACCATGAGGATGCGCTGCGTTGGCGCTGGCAAGGAACGGGCTGGGCACCCGCCATAGCTGCTCCATGCCGATCTCGACCTCGCGACCGCTGGCCGCGTTCAATCCAATCCCTACTTGGTAGAACAGCACCCCATCGTCGTTGGGGAAACCAAGTCGATTGTCCCAGGCCTCCATCTGGAAATCGATGATCTGACGCCGCTCACCGCTGTACACCAGATCCTCGAATGAGACGCGATTCTCGTGCAGCAAGGCGGATCTCACGCCCATGTCAGTGGTGTCTGCCAGGAACGCCAGGCTATCCAGGAAATTGCTCTTGCCTGCGCCATTCTTGCCCAACAACACGTTGAACGGGCCAAGAGGCACGGTCAGATCTTTGATGCTGCGGAAATTCTGGACACAGATGGCGTTGATCATTGATGTCCTCTGGCCTAAACAATCCGAAAATGGTCCACCAGCGTGCAGCGGCGGATGCGGCTGAAGGTCAGCGCGGAGGTGAGGCCCTCGCCGGTGGGGCTGGCGATGCTAAAGCTGGTGAAGCCCTCGCCGTGGTAGCCCAGGCCGGCCAGGTTGGGGCCGTTCTTGACGAAGATGGAGCAGTCGATCTCGCGCGCCATGCGGCTGAGCTTGTCGATGTCGCGGCTCCACATGCTGGCGGTGTGGCCGAAGCCGTGCTCGGCCTCCACGGCCAGGTCGATGGCCTCGTCGCAGGAGCGCACTCGCACCAGCGGCATCACCGGCATGAGCTGTTCCGTCCAGACCAACGGATGCTCCAGCGGCACCTCCACCAAGGCCAGGCGCACCTCCTTGCCGGCCGCGATGCCGATCTCGGCCAGGATGTCGCCCGCGTACTTGCCGACCCACTCCTTTTTGACCACGCCCGGCTTTCTGGGCGCGCCTAGCTCCTTGAAGATCACCCGTTCCAGGCTGCGCAGCTTGTGCGCCGGCACCTCGACAGCGCCGTGCGCGACCATGGCGGCCTTGAGCTGGTCGGCCACCCGGTCGACGACGAAGATCTCCTTCTCGTCCACGCAGATGATGTTGTTGTCGAAGCCGCCGCCGAAGACGATGTCGCGGCCAGCCTTGTCGATGTCGGCCGTCTCGTCCACCACCACCGGCGGGTTGCCTGGCCCGGCGCAGATCGCCCGCTTGCCGCTGCTCATGGCCTCCTTGACCACAGCCGGTCCGCCGGTCACCAGCAGCACCCGCACGCCGGGATGACGCATCAGCGCCTGCGCGCTGTCGATGGTCGGCTCGACGATGGCGGTCAGCAGGTTGGCCGGCCCGCCCGCGCCGACGATGGCCCGGTTGATGAGCTGGATTTGGTAGGAGCAGACGTGCTTGGCGCTGGGGTGAACGTTGAAAACCACCGCGTTGCCCGCGGAAAGGATGCTGATGGCGTTGTTGATGATGGTGGAGGTGGGGTTGGTGACGGGGGTGATCGCGCCGACCACGCCGTAGGGCGCGCGCTCCACCAGGCTCAGCCCGCCGTCGCCGCTCCAGGCCAGCGGCTGCAAGATCTCCGGGCCGGGGGTCTTTTCCACCACCAGCAGGTTCTTCTGCAGCTTGTCCTCGGGGCGGCCCAGGCCGGTCTCCTCCCAGGCCATCCTTGCCAGCAGCTCGGCGTTGGCGCGCATGGACGCGCGCACGGCCGCGATGATCTCGTGGCGCTTGGCCAGCGTCATCTGACCCAGGGCGCGGAAGGCCGCGCGCGCCGCCGCCACGGCCTCGTCCATGGTTGCGAAAATGCCGTCCTGGCCGGCGCTCAGGCTGACTGGAGCCGCGCGGCCGGCGCGGCCGACGTGGGAGAGATGGGGCGCAGGGCCGGCGGCTTGGGGCGCTGCGGGCTGCTGGCCGGAGCTCATCTCATGCAGCACGCGCTGGACGATGGAGTTGATTTGGGCGTCGTCGAGGGAGGTTGTCATGTGGGGAGTGGGGGGTGGGGAATGGGGAGTTGGGAATGGAGAATGGAGAATGGAGAGTGGGGAGTGGGGAGTGGGGAGTGGGGAGTGGCTGATGGTTATTGGCAGGTGTAGATGTGGGGGGGGGGGCTGGGGGCGCTGTGGAGGGGGCAGGTGGCTTCGACGATGCGGCGCAGGCGGGTGTGCCAGGGCAGCGGCTCGCTGTCAGATACGATCACGATCGGGACGGCGCGGCGCTGGATCAGCCCGGCCAGCTCAGCCTCGGCCGCGGCGCTGTGGTTCACCGGGTAGAGATAGGCCCAGCGGCTGGCCGGCGGCCGGTCGCTGAGGAAATAGAACTGGGCTGCGGCGCTGATGGCCAGGATCGGCTGGCCGGGCTGGCTCAGCGTCTGCACAGCCGCGGCCGCGGTTTGCTGCTCTTGCACCAGCGTTTGCGTGTAGCTGAGATAGCGCGGCCAGGCTGGCAGGTCGATCAACGCCAGGCTCAGCAGGCCAGCCAGTGCCAGCCACCGCAACGGCCAGGGGCGTTCAGTCAGGCGCTGCCACAGTCCTGCCAGGCCCGCCGCGGCCAGGATCGCAGCCGGCGGCAGCGCCTGCAACAGGTAATGCCCGTAGGGGCGGTGCAGCAAGGGCAGCAGCCCGGCCAGCAACGTCAGCCAAAGCAGCGTGGGCGGGTGGCCAGCGGGCGTGCGGCGCAGACACGGCGTCTGAAGGAAGAGCGCCAGCAGCAGGCCCAGCCAGAGCAGCGGAAAGGCTCGCAGGTTGGCCAGGTTGACCTGCAGCAGCGCGCTCGTCGACGCCCGCGGGTAGTTGCTCAGGTTCACCCACACCGCGTCGCGCCACAGGTCTGTCAGCGCGCCCTGGACGGCGAAGAATGCGGCTGTGAGCAACAGCGGCGCCGCGCAGCCTGCGGCCAGCGCCAGCCAGCGCCGGCCGATCTGCCGCCAGCCGCCCTGGATCGACGCGGCCCAGAGCGTGAAGGCCGGCAGCGTCAGCAGGCCGCTCTGCTTGAACAGCGTGGCCAGGCCGATCAGCCCGCCAGCCAGCAGCCAAGCGGCCGTCGTCGGCGTCTGGCCCGGACGGCGCAGCAGCAGGGCCAGCGCCGCGGCGATCCACAGCGCCACCCAGACTTCGGTGGTCAGATGGCCGCCCTGGTAGGCTGCGCCGCCGTAGAGCGCCAGTAGCAACGCCAGCGCCCCGACCGGCCAGCCCCACAGGCGCCGGGCCAGCCAGCCTGTCAGCCCGGCCATGAGCAGAACCGCTGACGCCTGGACGATCTGCACGGCCAGCAGCGAGCGCTGGCTGGCTGCCAGAACGGCCGCGAAGAGATAGTAGATGCCCGGCGGCTTGTGGTCGAAGATGTCCCGATAGGGCAGCTTGCCGGCCAGAATCGCATCGGCCACGGCCAGGTAGGCCCCGGCGTCGTTGCTGACCGGCGTTATCCAGGTCGTCGCGACCAGCAGCGCCAGCACGGCCGCCAACGCCAATCCAAATGACAGCCAAATTGCGCTGCGATAGGTCACGCCAAGCGTCCTGTTGTTAGCCCTGTCACCCTGTCACCCTGTCACCTTGTCATCCTGTCACTCATCCTTCCGATACCGCTCCTGTCCATCCACCTCCCAGGTGTCGACGATGGCCATGATCACCGCGTCCACCGGGCGTTTGTCGGTCAGCACGGTCTGGCGCGCGGAGGAGCCGCTGGCGTAGAGCACCACTTCGCCCACGCCAGAGCCCACCGCGTCCACGGCCACCACATAGCCGCTGCCCTCCTGGCCGTCGATGGTCAATGGGCGCACCACCATCAGGCGCAGGCTCTGCATCTTTTCATCTTTGGCTGTTGATACGACGGTTCCGACGACTTTGCCGATTAACATGGGGGCCTCGATGGGAACGTAACGAGTAACGAGTAACTCGTAACCCGGAATCGCGGGAAGGGTCTCTGGGTTACGAGAGTCGGTGTGACGAGCAATACAGAATCCAGAAGCGCAGAACTCAAATCCGAGTTACGAGTTACTCGTTACGAATTACGCATTATTAACTCGTAACGAGTAACTCGTAACCCGGAATCGCGGGAAGGGTCTCTGGGTTACGAGAGTC
>JAJTXO010000134.1 GCA_021463315.1 Caldilineales bacterium
CCGATCTGCAGGATCCCAAGATCATCGGTTCTACGCTGGCTGAGGCCATCGTCGATCCGCTGTCGCGCGAGACGGTGGCGCCGGCGGGCACGACCTTGGACGCCGAGACGGTGGAGCTGGTGAATCAGGCGCTGCCTGAGGGCGCGCCGCATGCCTTCAGGGTCCGGCCGCGCGCCATCGAAGGGGTTGCCTTCCTGACGGCCGATGAAGAGGATCGGCACTCCATTGCCCAGGCCAGCGCGCAGCTCGACGACAAGGGCCAGTTTCGTGAGGGCCGCGTCTCCGCGCGGCGCAGCCAGGACTTCCTGTTCGAGGCCCCGGCGCGCATCGACTACATGGATGTATCGCCGCAGCAGATCGTCAGCGTCTCCGCTTCGCTGATTCCCTTCCTGGAGCACGACGACGCCAACCGCGCCTTGATGGGCTCCAACATGCAGCGCCAGGCTGTGCCGCTGGTGAAGCCGGAAGCGCCCATTGTCGGCACCGGCGTGGAAGCGCGCGCCGCGCGCGACAGCGGCCAGGTAGTGCTGGCCGAAAAGGCTGGCGAGGTGCTCAGCGCGACCGGCTCCGAGGTGATCGTGCTGGAAGAGGACGGCACGCGCCGCCGCTATCCGTTGCGCAAGTTCAACCGCTCCAACCAATCCACCTGTATCGACCAGCGACCCGCTGTGTTCAAAGGTGACATCATCGAGGTCGGCGACGTGTTGGCCGACTCCAGCTCCACCGACCGCGGCGAGCTGGCCTTGGGCCAAAACGTGGTGGTGGCCTTCCTGAGCTGGGAGGGCGGCAACTACGAGGATGCGATTCTGATCTCCGAGCGTCTGGTGCAGGAAGACCGCTTCAGCTCGATCCACATCGAGAAGCATGAGACTGAAGCGCGCGACACCAAGCTGGGGCCCGAAGAGATCACCCGCGACATTCCCAACGTGGGTGAAGACGCGCTGAAGGATCTGGACGAGGAAGGGGTGATCCGCATCGGCGCCGAGGTCGGGCCGGGCGACATCCTGGTGGGCAAGATCACGCCCAAGGGTGAGACCGAGCTGACGCCCGAGGAGAAGCTGCTGCGGGCCATCTTCGGCGAGAAGGCGCGCGAGGTCAAGGACTCCAGTCTGCGCCTGCCCCACGGCGAGAAGGGCAAGGTGGTCGATATCAAGGTCTTCAACCGCGATGACCACCGCGATCTGCCCTCCGGCGTGGAGAAGATGGTGCGCGTCATGGTTGCTCAGCGCCGCAAGATCACCGAAGGGGACAAGATGGCAGGACGCCACGGCAACAAGGGCGTCATCTCCAAGGTGGTGCCGGTGCAGGACATGCCCTTCCTGGAGGATGGCACGCCGGTCGATATGATCCTCAATCCGCTGGGCGTGCCGGCGCGCATGAACATCGGCCAGGTGCTGGAAGTGCATCTGGGCTGGGCCGCCAAGCAGTTGGGCTTCTATGCCGAGACGCCGGTGTTCGACGGCGCGCGCGAGGAAGAGATCGAGGCCGAGCTGGCGCGGGCCTGGCTGTTGGCGCGGGCCTGGGAAAAGGCTACCAAGCGGGCCTGGAACTGGGCGGCCGAGAGCGGCATGGACGCGCTGTCGATCATTCACGACGACGAGCTGCGTTCGCTCTATCTGACCGAGTGGCTGGGCCAGCGCGGCTACGACGCTGAGCAGGTCTACTATGACCAGGGCTATGCACGGCGTGCGCTGCTGCGCGAATGGCTGCGGGAAGAGCCGCAGAGCTACGATCCCGATAGCATCATGGTGAATGAGAACGACTACATGGCGCTGTCCTCCGTGGAACGCCAGCAGCTCAATGAGAACGCGCGGCGGGTTTGCCTGCGCGAGTGGCTGAAGCAGGCGGTGCGCGATGAGATGCGCCTGGTCAGCTATGCGCCGGACGAGGATGAGGCGACGCCGGCAGCCGCGGCCTTCAGCGAGGTGGATGAGACCGGCGAGGATCGCCAGGCCATCTACCAGGCCATGGATCGCATTGCGGCGCTGAGCGATGAAGCAGTGGAGCAAGAGGCGGTGAGCCTGGCGATCAAGAAAGACATGGCGCTGCCCATCACCGGCAAGGTTGCTTTGCACGACGGCATGACCGGCGAACGCTATGATCGGCCTGTCACCGTGGGCGTGATGAACATGTTGAAGCTGGCGCATCTGGTCGAGGACAAGGTGCATGCCCGCTCGACCGGTCCCTATTCGCTGGTGACGCAGCAGCCTCTGGGCGGCAAGGCCCAGTTCGGCGGCCAGCGCTTCGGCGAAATGGAGGTCTGGGCCCTGGAGGCCTATGGCGCCGCCTACACCTTGCAGGAGATGTTGACCGTCAAGTCAGACGATGTCACTGGCCGCGTGAAGACCTACGAGGCGATCGTCAAGGGGGAGACCATCTCCGCACCTGGCGTGCCCGAATCGTTCCGCGTGCTGGTCAAGGAGTTGCAGTCGCTGGGCCTGGCCGTGGAGGTCATCAACGAGAAGGACGAGATCATCCAGTTCGGTCGGGATGACCAGGACGAGCAATTGCCCAAGCTGGGCTTCAGCCTCAGCGTTCCCGGCCCGATGGCTGGCAGGTAGAAGAGGTGACTCGATGGAAGTAAACGATTTTGATGCCATCAGGATTTCGCTGGCTTCGCCGTCACATATCCGCGAGTGGAGCCATGGCGAGGTGCTGAAGCCGGAGACGATCAACTACCGGACGCTGCGGCCTGAGCGCGACGGCTTGTTCTGCGAGCGCATCTTCGGTCCGACCAAGGACTGGGAATGCTACTGCGGCAAGTACAAGCGGGTGCGCTACAAGGGCATTGTCTGCGACAAGTGCGGCGTGGAGGTGGCTCCGAGCCGGGTGCGACGCGAGCGCATGGGCCATATCGAGCTGGCCAGCCCGGTCAGCCACATCTGGTACGTCAAGGGCGTGCCGAGCCGGTTGGGCCTGATGCTGGACATCTCGCCGCGCAACCTGGAACGGGTGCTCTATTTCGCCCAGTATGTGATCACGGAAGTCAATGAAGACGCCCGCAGCCGGATGATCCAGCGCCACGAGCGCGATCTGACCAGCCGGCTGGCCAAGCTGGATGGCGAATTCGACACCCGCATCCTGGAAATCGAAGAACGGCGTGACCAAGCCTTGCAGCGCCTGGACCATGAGAGGGAAGATGGCCTGGCCCGCTTTGCCGCGCAGTTGGAACAGCAGTCCAACGCGCTGATCAGCGAGGCCCAGAATCTGACCACCCGGCTGGAGAACCGCTTTGGCAAGGCCACCGAGGAAGACATTCGCCTGTCCTGGTCAGAGACGCCGCTGCTGGCCAAGGGTGAGATCGTGCAGCGCTCGCTGCCCGATCGGCTGAACGAGGCCGTGCAGGAGCAGCTCAGCGAGATCGACGCGCTGTCGGTTGAGGATCGCCGCCGCTTGACCGACCTGGTGGCCAGCAAACGCGATCACGAGCTGAAGATCGCCGAGCAGGAGATCATGGCGATCCAGGAGGAACGCGACGCCAGGGGCGACCGGCAGCGCCAGGAGCTGGAAGACGAGCTGCTGGAGCTGAAATCGATCCATGAGCGGCAATTGCTCACCGAGAATCGCTATCGCGAGCTGTCCGAGCGCTGGGGCAACGTGTTCGAGGCTGACATGGGCGCCGAGGCGATCCGCAAGATCGTGGCGCGCATGGATCTGGACCAGATGGCCAAGGAGCAGCGCCACGAGATTCGCAGCACGCGCTCCAAGCAGCGCCGCAAGAAGGCAGCCAAGCAGCTGCGCGTCGTCGAATCCTTCCGCAAGTCGGGCAACCGGCCGGAGTGGATGATCCTGACCGTGCTGCCGGTGATCCCGCCCGACCTGCGGCCGATGGTGCAGTTGGACGGCGGCCGTTTCGCCACCTCCGATCTGAACGACCTGTATCGACGCGTCATCAACCGCAACAACCGCTTGCGCCGCCTGCTGGAGCTGGGCGCGCCCGACGTGATCGTGCGCAACGAGAAGCGCATGCTGCAAGAGGCCGTGGACAGCCTGATCGACAACGGCCGGCGCGGCCGGGCCGTCAGCCGCAGCGGCAAGCGCAAGCTCAAGTCGTTGTCTGACATGCTCAAGGGCAAGCAGGGGCGCTTCCGCCGCAACCTGCTGGGCAAGCGTGTGGACTATTCTGGCCGCTCGGTGATCGTGATCGGCCCCACCTTGAAGCTGCATCAATGCGGCCTGCCCAAGAAGATGGCGCTGGAGCTGTTCAAGCCCTTCGTCATGCGCCGGCTGGTGGAGCACAACCACGCGCACAACATCAAGAGCGCCAAGCGCATGGTGGACCGCGTCGATTCGGCGGTGTGGGACGTGCTGGATGATATCATCCGCGAGCGGCCGGTGCTGTTGAACCGCGCGCCCACGCTGCACCGCCTGGGCATTCAGGCCTTCGAAGTCGTGCTGATCGAGGGCAACGCCATCCAGTTGCATCCGTTGGTGTGCGCGGCCTTCAATGCTGACTTCGACGGCGATCAGATGGCTGTGCATGTGCCGTTGAGCGAGATGGCGGTGCGCGAAGCGCGTGAACTGATGCTCTCCAGCAGCAACCTGCTGAAGCCGTCCAGCGGCGAGCCGATTGTCGGCCCCTCCAAGGACATGGTGCTGGGCGTCTACTATATGACCACGGTGCAGCCAGGCGCCCGCGGCGAAGGCAAGATCTTCACCGACTACGACGAGGTGTTGATGGCCTACAGCCTGCGCGTTGTCGATATCCGCGCCCTGATCAAGACCCGCTTCACGTCGCCTCTGGACCAGGTTAGCCTGGAGAGCATCGATCTGAGCGAGCGGGTGCTGAACGCGCTGCGCGCGGCCGGCGTCGTCTACGTCGGCCAGGCATTGGATCGTCTAGCGCGCAAGAGCGATCGCAAGTTCATCGACGAGGTGGCTGACTTCGGCGTGAAGGGTCTGGAGGAGCTGAAGCGCCAACTGCGCGCGAACGGCTATTCGGCCCAGCGCTGGCCAGCCAATCGCTTGATCGAGACCACGCCGGGCCGGGTGATCTTCAACCTGGGCCTGCCGGCCGAGCTGCAGTTCGTCAACGAGGTGATGGAGAAGAAAGCCGTCAACAACCTGGTAGGCGAGTGCTACGAGCTGCTCGGCCAGGAAGCCACGGCCAACATGGTCGATGTGATCAAGGAGATGGGCTTCCGCTACGCCACGCAGAGCGGTTTCACCATCGCCGTCAGCGATATCCAGGTGCCGCTGGTCAAGAGTTCGATCTTGGATCACGCGACCAAGGAGGTCGAGCAGGCTGAACGGCAGTATCGCCGCGGCCTGATCACCGAGGATGAGCAGTACAACCGGGTGGTCGAGCTGTGGACGCGAGCCACCGACGACATCACCCAGGCGGTGCGCGAGCATCTGGATCCGCTGGAGGGCATCGGCGCGATGGCAACCAGCGGCGCCACCAAGGGCGGCGTGACGCCGATCCGCCAGTTGGCTGGCATGCGCGGCCTGATGGCCGATCCCTCCGGTCGCATCATCGCGCTGCCGATTCGCTCCAACTTCCGCGAGGGTCTGACTTCGCTGGAGTACTTCCTGAGCACTCACGGCGCGCGCAAGGGTCTGGCTGACACGGCGTTGCGCACAGCCGACGCGGGCTATCTGACCCGTCGTCTGGTAGACGTGGCGCAGGACGTGATCATTACCGACGAGGACTGCGGCACGCTGGCTGGCATCTGGGTTACCGAAGAGGATAGCCGGGCCATGGGTGAGAAGTTCGGCGAGCGGCTGATCGGACGGCTGGCGGCTGCGGCGATCACCGATCCGCGCACGGGCGAGGTCTTGATCGAGCGCGATCAACTGGTGGACGAAGCCGACGTGGAGCGTCTGGTCGAAGCGGGCGTCAAGCAGGCGCTGATCCGCTCGCCGCTGCGCTGCGAGACGCGCGTGGGGCTGTGTCAGAAGTGCTACGGCCGCGATCTGGCCCGCGGCTGGATGGTGCAGCCAGGCGAGGCCGTGGGCATCATCGCGGCCCAGTCCATCGGCGAGCCAGGCACTCAGCTCACGCTGCGCACCTTCCACACCGGCGGCGTGGCCGGCGCTGAAGATATCACCCAGGGCCTGCCGCGCGTCGAGGAGCTGTTTGAATCGCGCACCCCCAAGGGCGAGGCGGTGATCAGTGAGATCGACGGCGTGGTCGATGTCTACTGGGCCGGCGAGCAGCGCATGATCAAGGTGACCAACAGCCGCGTGGTGCGACAGCAGCACGATCTTCCCGCCGGGGCCGCGCTGGTAGCCAGCGAAGGCGACCGGGTGCAGGATGATACGGTGCTGGCCCGTCTGGAGGACGGCAGCCAGGTCCTGGCGGGCATCGATGGTCAGGTCTTCATCGAGCAGCCGGAAGAGGGGCCCATCTCGATGGTGGTGCGCCGCGAGGAGACCGACGAGTGGGAGCAGGCGATTCCGCCCTCGGCCCGCCTGCGGGTAGATCGGGGCGATCGGGTCGATGCGGGTACGCAGCTCACCGAGGGTTCCAAGAACCCGCGCGAGGTGCTGCGCATTCAGGGGCCCGAAGCCTGCCAGAGCTATCTGTTGGAAGAGGTGCAGAAGGTCTACCGCTCGCAGGGCGTGGGCATTCACGACAAACACATCGAGGTGATCATTCGCCAGATGCTGCGCAAGATCCAGATCCGCACGGCTGGCGATGGCGAATATCTGCCGGGCGAGCTGGTGGATCGTTTCGAGTTTGAGCAGGCCAACGAAGAGATCATGGCCCGCAACGGCCAGCCGGCACGCGGCGATACGGTGTTGCTGGGTGTGACGAAGGCCTCGCTGAATACCGAGAGCTTCCTGGCGGCCGCCTCCTTCCAGGAGACGACGCGGGTGCTGACGGACGCGGCAGTGCGCGGCAAGGTCGATCATCTGCGTGGCTTGAAGGAGAACGTCATCATCGGCAAGCTGATCCCAGTGGGCACCGGCTTCGAGAGCGCCCAGGCGCGGCGGATGGTCGGCGGCGCGATCGATGAGTACGACGATGAGTATGATCTTGAGAGCGATGAACTGGGCGAATACGATGACGACATGCTGAGCGCGCGCGACCGAGAGTTTGCCGACGCCTTTGGCCTGCTGGGTCAATTGCCCATGTTGGATGACTACTCCGACATCGACTATGAGGACGATTAGGAAACAGGCCGTGATTTGACCCGATGTCTGTCCTGTGCTAGAATAGCGCTGCGTAGGTCGGATCTGGTGCTACGATCCGACCTACGCGTGCGATTTCAAACAGCCGAAGGGCGCGGCGCTTTGCGACGATTCGCCCACAGGCCATCAGGCCCGGCGCTGGGCAGCTCAAGGACTTGTCATGGCGTTAGCCGCTTGAAATAGAGAACTTTTCAGGGAGACTACGTTGCCTACTATCAATCAACTCGTTCGACACGGCCGCACGCCTAAGCCCAACAAAGAGAAGGCGCCGGCCCTGCAGTTCACTCGCAACACGTTGCGTTCACGAACCAACCGGATGCCCAAGGGTTCCCCCCAGAAGCGTGGCGTCTGCACGCAGGTTCGCACAGCGACACCCAAAAAGCCGAATTCGGCGATCCGCAAGATCGCTCGTGTGCGTCTGACCAACGGTCTCGAAGTTACGGCCTATATCCCCGGCGAAGGGCACCGCTTGCAGGAACACTCGGTGGTGTTGGTGCGTGGCGGCCGTGTCAGGGACCTGCCCGGCGTCCGCTATCACATCGTGCGCGGCGCGCTGGATAGCACCGGCGTGGACAAGCGCCGGCGCGGCCGTTCCAAGTATGGCGCTAAGCGCCCGAAGCCCGGCGCGCCTGTGGCGGCTAAGAAGAAATAGCAGGAGAGAAAGTTCATGCGACGCAATCAGGCACCGGTTCGCGAGATCGCGCCCGATCCGAAATACAACAGCGCCCAGTTGGCCAAATTCATCAACCGGATCATGTACGACGGCAAGAAGAGCACTGCCCAGGCGGTGGTCTACGGCTCGTTGAGCATCATCGCTGAGCGCACAGGCAAGCCGGCCATCGAAGTCTTCGAGCACGCCATTCAGAACGCCTCGCCCGTGGTGGAAGTCAAGCCGCGGCGCGTGGGCGGCGCCACCTACCAGGTTCCCATGGAGGTCGCGCCGGCCCGCCGGCAGGCGCTGGCGCACCGCTGGCTGATCGCCAATGCCCGCAAGCGCGCGGGCAAGTCGATGGCGCAAAAGCTGGCGGCTGAGCTGCTGGACGCCGCCAACAACACCGGCAACACCATCAAGAAGAAGGAAGATACGCACAAGATGGCTGAGGCCAACCGTGCGTTTGCCCACTATCGTTGGGGAGGCCGCTAGGCTTTTCCGCCCCGGATCCCGGTTCAATCGAGGTCTCGCTTGGGAGCTTTCCCACAGAGACGGACGGCTGACGACGATC
>JAJTXO010000135.1 GCA_021463315.1 Caldilineales bacterium
GCCGATGCGCGACATCGTCAACATCGGCATCGGCGGGTCGGATCTGGGACCGAAGATGGTGTGCGAGGCGCTGCGGCCCTACGGCCAGGCCAACCTGCGCATGCACTTCGTCTCCAACGTGGACAGCACCGATCTGGTCGAGACGCTCAGGGTGGTCGATCCAGAGACCACCCTCTTCCTGATCGCCTCCAAGACCTTCACCACGCAGGAGACTATGGCCAACGCGCACTCGGCGCGGCGTTGGTTCCTGGCCGCGGCCCAGGACGAGGCCGCTGTGGCCAGGCATTTCGTGGCCATGTCCACCAACGCCCAGGCGGTGGCAGCCTTCGGCATCGACACGGCCAACATGTTCGAGTTCTGGGACTGGGTGGGCGGCCGCTACTCGCTCTGGTCGGCCGTGGGCCTCTCCATCGCGCTCTTCGTGGGCATGGACCACTTCGAGGCGCTGCTGAGCGGCGCGCATCAGGTGGACGAGCACTTCCGCCGCACCCCGCTGGAGCAGAACGCGCCGGTGATCATGGGGCTGCTGGGGCTGTGGTACAACAACTTCTTCGACGCCCAGTCCCACGCGATCCTGCCCTATGACCAATATCTGATGCATTTCGCCTCCTATTTCCAGCAGGGCGACATGGAGAGCAACGGCAAGCGCGTCACCCGCACCGGCGCGGCGGTGGACTACCAGACCGGCCCGGTGATCTGGGGCCAGCCTGGCACCAACGGCCAGCACGCCTTCTATCAGTTGATCCACCAGGGCACCAAACTGATCCCTTGCGATTTTCTGGCCGCGGCGCAGAGCCAGAACCCGCTGGGCGAGCATCACACCCTGCTGCTTTCCAACTATTTCGCCCAGACCGAGGCGCTGATGAAGGGGCGCACCGCGGATGAGGCGCGGGCCGAGCTGGTGAAAGAGGGCCACAGCGGGCCAGAGCTGGAGCTGTTGGTGGCCAGCAAGACCTTCCCCGGCAACCGGCCGACCAACTCCTTCCTCTATCCCCGGCTGACCCCGCAGACCCTGGGCGCGTTGGTGGCGCTCTACGAACACAAGATCTTCACCCAGGGCGCGATCTGGCAGATCAACTCCTTCGATCAATGGGGAGTCGAGCTGGGCAAGCAACTGGCCAAGGCGATTCTGCCGGAGCTCGGCGACGACGCGCCGGTTCAGTCGCACGATTCGTCCACCAACGGGCTGATCAACCACTACAAGCGCACGGCCGGCCGCGCGGCCGGCTGAGCGCGGCCGCGCTGGCCATGCTTCGCAGCCAACTGATCGAGCAGAAGCAGCAGGTCATCGCCCAAATCCAGCGCGCCCGGCGAGAGCTGGAGCGGCTGCGCGGGCAGGCTGACCGGCGCAGCCAGCAGCGCGTCCAGCAGTTGGAAGCCCAACTGGACCGACTGATGGCTGAGGAACACCGGCTGCGCCTGGAAATCGACCGCGCGCGCGACTGAGGTACAGACTTCGGAAGTGGCCGAACGTCGGAGAGAGCCAATCCCGGCGGCTGCCGGCTCTGGTCTGGAGGCGGCCACTTCCGAAGTCTTTTGGTGCGAAAGGAGATGTGAACATCATGCATGGCGGCGGTTGGTGGAGCTATATCAGCCATGATCCCGCAGGCAGCAAGCCGCGCATCGACCGCGCCCTGCTGCGTCGTGTGCTGACCTACGCCCGGCCCTACTGGTGGATGGTGGGCCTGGTGATGGTGGCCATCGTCGCCATCTCGCTGGTGGAGCTGCTGCCGCCGCTGATCCTGCGCCAGTTGATCGACGTCACCCTGCCGAACAAGGACCTGCGCCAGCTCAACTGGCTGGCGCTGGCGCTGCTGGCCATTCCGGTGCTCAGCGGCCTGATCGACGTGGGGCAGCGCTATCTGAGCGCCCGGGTCGGCGAGGGGATCATCTTCGACCTGCGCCAGCAGATGTACGAGCATCTGTCGGCCATGGCTCTACGCTTCTTCACCCACACCAAGTCGGGGGAGATCATCTCGCGCTTCAACAACGACGTGGTGGGCGCGCAGAATGCCATCACCGGCACCATCCCCACCATCGTGGTCAACGTGGTGACGGTGGTTTCCACCCTGGCGATCATGATCTCCATCGACTGGCGGCTGGCGCTGTTGTCGGTGGCGGTGGTTCCGCTCTTCATCCTGCCAGCCAAGCGGGTGGCCGGCGTGCTGCGGTCCATTCGCCGCCAGGCCATGGAGGCCAACGCCGAGCAGAGCAACATCATCACCGAGACGCTGGGCATCAACGGCGCGCTGTTGGTCAAGACCTTTGGCCGCCAAAGCCAGGAAGAGGCCCGCTTCCGCGAGGTCAACGCCGAGGTGCGCGATCTGGGCATTCGGCGCGCGCTGGTTGGCCGCTGGTTCTTCATGGGGCTCAGCCTGTCGGCGGCCGTGGGCACCGCGCTGATCTACTGGGTGGGTGGCCGCATGGTGTTGGCCGACGCGCTGACCATCGGCACCATCGTGGCCTTTGCGGCCTATCTGGGCCGGCTCTATGGGCCGATCTCCTCGCTGTCCAACATCCAGGTCGAATTCGCCCAGTCTATGGTCAGCTTCGAGCGGGTCTTTCTCTATCTCGACATGTCCGCGGAGATCCAGGATCGGCCGGACGCGCGGACGCTGAAGCAGGTGGCCGGGCATATTCGCTTCGACGAGGTGTGGTTCAGCTATCTGAGCGACGCGGAGCGCAGCCAGAGCGAGGCCGGGCAGGCTGAGCAGCCGGCCGCGGGGCCCACCGCGCCGGTGGCCCAGCCCATGGTAGCCGCGGCCGGCGGGCCAGCAGAGGACGCGGCTGCGGCCGGGCTGGCGCCGATGGCCACGCGCGCCTGGGCGCTGCGCCAGTTCAGCGCCGAGATCCTGCCCGGCCAGTTGGTGGCGCTGGTGGGACGCAGCGGCGCGGGCAAGACCACCGTCACCTACCTGCTGCCGCGGCTGTATGATGTCAACCGGGGGGCGATCACCCTCGATGGCCACGATCTGCGCGCGGTGACGCAGCAGTCGCTGGCCGAGCAGATCGGCATCGTCATGCAGGAGACCTACCTGTTTCACGATACGATCCGCAAGAACCTGCTCTATGCCCGCCCGCAGGCCAGCGAGGCTGAGATGATCGCGGCCGCGCAGGCTGCCAGCATCCACGATTTCATCGTCAAGCTGCCGGCCGGCTACGACACGGTGGTGGGGGAGCGGGGCTATCGGCTGAGCGGCGGCGAAAAGCAGCGGCTGGCCATCGCGCGGGTGATTCTCAAGGACCCGCGCGTGCTGATTCTGGACGAGGCCACCGCGCACCTGGATTCGGAGAACGAGGCGCTGATCCAGGCTGCGCTGGAGCCGCTCTTCCGCGGCCGCACCAGCGTGGTGATCGCCCATCGTCTCTCCACCATTCTGGCCGCCGACGCGATTTTGGTGTTGGACGAGGGCCGCCTGGTGGAGAGCGGCTCGCATGAGGAGCTGCTGGCGCTGGGGGGGCTGTATGCCCATCTGTACGAGACGCAGTTCCGGTCGGGCGGCGGCGATGGTTGAGGCGGACGGAAGGGGAGTGGGGAGTGGAGAATGGAGAATGGAGAATGGAGAATGGGGAGCTTTCGTCCGCCCTGTCACCCTGAGGCTGGTAGAACGACGCCCCCCAAGTGCGGCCCATCGTCCGGGCTGAGGAGCCTTCGTCCGCCCTGTCACCCTGAGGCTGGTAGAACGACGCCCCCCAAGTGCGGTCCATCGTCCGGGCTGAGGAGCTTTCGTCCGGCCTGTCACCCTGAGGGCCGCCGAAGGGTCTCGGCGTGATGGCTCGGTCGGCCCCTGTGGGATGCTGCGCAAAGACTGCCCACAGCAGGAAAACCCTGGCGCGCATGATGGGGCAAAGTTGCTGAGTGTTGTAGGTTGTGTTATGATCTGCCTGCCCGGCTTGGCCGGGCGCATTCACTTGGAGAGACAGGAATGCCCCCCAACGGCTCGCCCAAACGCAAACATTTCGACGACATCTTTCCCGACGAGCTCGTCGGCGGTGAGACGCGCTTTCAGCCGCTCAACTCGGGCTATGTGGGCTTCGAGATGGTGGTTGGCGCGCTGATCAGCGCGGCCAGCGAGGCTCGGCTGCGGCTGTTCGAGGCAGCCAGCACGCTGGACACCACCACGCTGGAGCGCCGCTTCAGCGCGTCCTGTGTGCCGCAGGAGTGGCATCACCCGGTCGAGCTATGGGCCGAGATCAGCTTCTACTGGCCAGCCGAGTACACCGCGCTCAGCCTGTACGGCGATGAGGTGATCTGCGACATGTATCACGCCGAAAACGTGCCCTGTCGCCACCAAAATCTGCCGGCCAGCCTGTTCACCGAGCTGGAGGTGGAGTATCTGCTGCCCTTCGAGTTCGTGCGACGGCTGGACAGCGACGAGGGGATCGAGCGCACCGCGCGCCGCATTCGCCAGCTTTTCACCGATGTGGTCGAGCATGACAACATCGTCGGGGTGGAGGCCAAGGCGCTGTTCACCGGCGACGACCTGCAGCTCTCCAGCATCAAGGCGGGGCATCTCTGGGTGTTGGACGAGGAATTGAGCGATTTCACCCTGTTGCGCGGCGCGTTTGCAGAGGTCGGCGAGGAGATCCGGACGGTGCTGCTGCGCTTCCATCAGGAATTCGCCAGTAAACAGGACAAGCTCGATGAGTAATGCGGAGATGCGCCTGGAGGCGCGGCCGGCGCACGTCTATGTTGGGCTCTACGATCGGCTGCCTCATCCTGGCTTGGGCCCGGTGCAGGAATTTGTCTTCGATATCGGCCTCTCGGCCACCCGGCCGGTGGTGTTGACCGATATCGTCTGGCGAGTCTACGATCGCAACGACCACGTGGTCCTGGTGCGGCAGCGCCTGGGCCAGGCCGCCATGCACGAGTTGACGCTGGGGCAGTATGGCGTGGCGCCGGGCATGAATCTGGTCATCCCGCGCTGCTATTTCCTGGAGCAGGGCGCGATTCCTTTGAGCCATGTGCGGGTCAGCGCGGCCGGCTACGACTATGAGACCCAGGCCGCGGTGACGGCTGTGCTGGAGGTTCCGCTGGTCTATCATCAGCAGCGGGCCAAGCTGCGGCTGCCCATGGCCGACGGCGCCTGGTGGGCCATCACCGGCAACGATTGGTCGTCGATGCACAAGGCCGATCCGGTCAGTTGGTCCTTTGCCTATGATTTCGTGCGTCTGGGGCCAGATGGGCAGACCTTCGCGGGCCGCGGGCTGAACAACGAGGATCACTACTGCTTTGGCCAGCCTGTGCTGGCTCCCGCGGGCGGCAAGATCGTGCAGGTGCGCGATGAGATGCCGGATCAGTTGCCTGGCCGGCCGCTGGACGCCAGCCAATTGGCCGGCAACGCGGTGCGCCTGGCGGGCAACGTGGTGGTCATCGGCCACGGCCGCGGCGAGTTCAGCTATCTGGCCCATTTGCAGGCCGGCAGCGTCCAGGTGCAGGTCGGCGATATGGTCAAGAAGGGCCAGCCGGTGGCGGCTGTCGGCAACTCCGGGCATTCGCCCGGCCCACACCTGCACTATCACTTCCAGGACGGCCCCAACTTGTTCGTCGATCGCGGCCTGCCGGTCATGTTCAGCGATTTCATGGCGGTGGGCGATCGCGTCCAGCAAGCCACCATCCCCTCGCGCATGATCGTCAGCCCGCGTCCCCGGTAGGACGATCGCCAGATCGTCCAGCCAACGACGATCAGGGATGATCGTCGCACAAAAAGATTAGGAGAAAAACATCGTGATCGATAGCCCGAATGGCACCGAAGAGCTGATGGACGACCTGTCCGACGAGATCCTGTATACTGAACTGACCGACGAAGCCTATGAGGAATTGGCCGTCTCCGAAGGCGCTGTGGTGATTGGCCTGGCTTTCTGGGACAGCTCGCTGGCCGATGAAATGGCCGACGAAAGCCCGGCGTCCGATCAGCGGGTCGTGATCGACCTGGATCTCTACCTGGACGACAACACCCTGCTGGAGCTGTACGGAGCCAGCCTGTTTGCGGCCGACAGCCAGGAGCCGTTGGTCGGGGTGAAGGCCATCGAGAACGCACTGGTCGATCTGGCCGACAGCGAAAGCGAGCTGAGCGAGGTGGCCCAGACAGAGGATGGCGCGCTGGCGCTGGTCTTCGCGGCCGCGGAGCAGCCCAAGCTGATCATCGCGGTGGGCGCCTGGGCAGTCAGCGAATGGGACGAGCTGCCTGAGGAGTGATCTGCGGCAGCCATCTCAGCAACCATCAGGGTTACACCGGTGTAATCTTGCCCGACAGGAGCGAGGTTACACCGGTATTTTGTTACCGCTGCGGCGTGTCATCTCAATAAACCGGAGTCGAGACTTCCGAAGTCTGCGCAGGTTTGTTCAAAACGGGCTCACAGTCCATAAGACTTCGGAAGTCTTCCCCAATGTATTGAGATGGTACGCTGCGGCGACTTCCGAAGTCTTGGGCCAGCAGTTACCCAGCGACGGTATTTTTCAGCAGGAGAAACAACACACCATGACCACCGACAAAGCAGCGATCGAACGCGTTGCCGAAACCATTCAACGCGCCAACGTGCGCTTCATCAACTTACAGTTCACCGACATCGCCGGCATTGTCAAACAGATCAGCATCCCGGTGGAGCATTGGGGGACCGCCGTGGATCACGGGATCTGGTTCGATGGCTCCTCCATCGAGGGCTTCGTGCGCATTGCCGAGGGCGACATGTATCTGGTGCCCGATTTGGCCACCTTCGCCGTGATACCCTGGGGCCAGGAAACCCTGGTGGCCGCCCGGGTGATCTGCGATGTCTACACGCCGGAGGGAGCGCCCTTTCCGGGCGACCCGCGCCAGGTGCTGAAGCGCGCGCTGGCCAAGGCCGCGCAGATGGGCTACGGCTTCAACACCGGCCCGGAGCTGGAGTTCTTCCTCTTCCGGCCTGGTCCCAACGGCAAGCTCTTTCCGCTGGAGCTACACGACGAGGCCGGCTACTTCGACGTCAGCACCGATCTGGGCCACAGTGTGCGCCGCGAGATGGTCCATGCGCTGCAACAGTTCGGCATCAGCGTGGAGGCGGCGCACCACGAGGTGGCGCCGGGCCAGCATGAGATCGACTTCAAATATGGCGACGCGCTGCGCACGGCCGACAGCGCGGTCACCCTGCGCACTACCCTCAAGGCCATTGCCCAGCGCAACGGCCTCTACTGCACCTTCATGCCCAAGCCCATCGCCGGCATCGCCGGCTCGGGCATGCATGTTCACCAGAGCCTGACCGACCTGGCCACCGGCCAGAATGCCTTCGTGGATGTCAACGGCGACGGCGTGTTTGGCCTGAGCAAGCTGGCCGTGCAGTATGTGGCCGGCCAACTGGCCCACGCGCGCGGCTTCTCGGCCGTGATCGCGCCGCTGGTCAACTCCTACAAGCGGCTGGTGCCCGGCTACGAGGCGCCGGTCTACATCTCCTGGGCGCGCATGAACCGCTCGGCGTTGATCCGCATCCCGCGCGTGCGCCCCTTGCAGCCCCAGTCGACGCGCGTCGAGCTGCGCTGTCCCGATCCCAGCGCCAACCCCTACCTGGCCTTTGCCGTCATGCTGCACGCGGGGCTGGATGGCATCGCCCAGGGGATGACGCCCCCCACGCCGGCCGACCAGGACCTGTACCACGTGGACGAGGCCCAGCGCCGCGAGCTGCGGACCATGCCGGGCAGCCTGGGCGAGGCGATAGAGGCGCTGCAGGCCGATCCTCTGATGCGCGAGGCGCTGGGCGACCACATCTTCGCGCGCTATGTGGAGGCCAAGACCCAGGAGTGGGACGACTACCGCATCGCCGTCAGCCAATGGGAGCTGGATCGCTACCTGAGCATCTATTAGCGCCCTTACGACCGAAAGATTTCGGAAGTCGCCGCGGCGCCAAGCCCCGTTCACGGGGCGCCGTTTTGTAGCCGGGCGATTTATCGCCCGGCGGTCGCCGCCGCGGAGACGCCTGGCATGGATGCCAAGCGCGCGGCAACAAGCCCCGTTGACGGGGCGCCGTTTTGTAGCCGGGCGATTGATCGCCCGGCGGTCGTCGCTGGGGAGACGCCTGGCACAGACGCCAAGCGCACACCGCCGCGGGATCGTCCATGAGCGGACTTTGCTCTATGCCTGGAATCAACCCAATGAATCATAGTTGGAATTGACATGACTGCCACAGCGGCTTTGTCGATTCTTGTGCCAAATGGTATCATTGCCGGACTCTGCGCTGCTGGCCTGCCAGCCTGGTTGTGTCGCCGCCTTCGATAGCCCCATGGAGTATCATCTCAATAGATTGGGGAAGACTTCCGAAGTCTTATGGACTGTGAGCCCGTTTTGAACAAACCTGCGCAGACTTCGGAAGTCTCGACCCCGGTT
>JAJTXO010000136.1 GCA_021463315.1 Caldilineales bacterium
GCCGGCGCCAGCCTGACCTTGCTAGCGGTGGCCTTCGCGCTCAGCCTGGCGATCGGCCTGCTGCTGGGGCTGATCGCCGTGCGCACCCATCCCCCTGGCCTGAGGCCCTGGTTGCCGCCGCTGGCCTCCATGGGGCTGGCCGCGCCCAGCTTCTTCGTCGGCGCCGTGGGGATCGCCGTGGTGTTGGCGCTCTATCTGCGCAGCGGCGAAGGCGCCCGCCTCCTGCTGCCGCTGAGCGGCTTTGGCCTGGATCTGCACCTGCTGCTGCCGGTGCTGGCCCTGACCATTCGTCCTGCCATGCAGATCGCTCAAAACACGGCCAGCGTCCTGGTGGATGAGTTGGGCAAACAGCACGTGGTGACCGCGCGCAGTCTGGGCATCTCTCTGCGCACGATTCGCCGCAAGCATGCCCTGCGCAACGTCCTCCCGGCGGTGATCTTGGCAGTGGCCGCGTCGCTGCGGCTGATGATCGGCGAGCTGATCCTGGTGGAATGGCTGTTTGGTTGGCCGGGACTGGGCAAGCTGTTGGCTAGCGCGTTGTTGCCGCCCAATGTGGCCTCGGCGGCCGGGTTGGCCGGCGCCATGCGCAACTTCCTGCACCCAGAGCTGGTCGCCGCAACCTTGACCACCTTCGGCCTGCTGTTCCTGTTGACCGACACCGTCAGCGCTATCGCGGCCTATGCCGTCGATCCACGGCTGCGCCTGTCGTTGGAGGCGCGCAGCCATGGCTAAGCACTCGCTGCTGACTTCCGCCCAGCCCGGCGCGGCCGGAGCGCCGCCCGCTGCAGCGGTTCGCTGGAAGGCGCCGCTGAACTGGCCGCTGTGGATCGGGCTGGTTCTGCTGGGGCTGATCTTTCTGGCGGCCTGGCGCGGCCCCCAATGGGCGCCTCACGATCCCATCAAGCCCGTCTACATCGTGCAACATCCAGAGACGTTGCTCTTCGCCAAGCCCCCGTTCCGGCCGTTGCAGATGCCTGGCTATCCCCTGGGCACCGACGCGCTGGGCCGGGATACCCTGAGCCAGATCTTATGGGCCCTTCGCCCCACGCTGACCCTGGTGCTGGTGGCGGCCGCTGTGCGCCTGGTGCTGGGGCTGCTGATCGGCGTGACGTCGGGCTGGGGAGCAGGGCGCGCCGCACGCCTGTTGGAAAGCGTCAACACGGTGGCCGTGTCCGTTCCCGTGCTCTTTGTGGCGCTCTGTCTGGTGGCAGCCTTTGGGCCGCAGTGGGGTGTCTGGGCCTTCATCCTGGGGCTGTGTCTGACCGGCTGGGCGGAATCGGCGCGCGTCTTTCACAACCAAACCAGCCTCATCAAGACGCAGCCCTATGTCGAGGCCGCCAGCGCGCTGGGGGCATCGGGGACAGGCGCCGTCATCAAACACGTGTTGCCTCATGTGATGCCAACGGTGTGGATCCAACTGCCCTTTGAAATCAGCACAGCGCTGCTGGCGACGGCCAGCCTCGGCTTTCTGGGCTATTTTGTCAACGCTATCTGGGTGCCTTTGGGCGACTGGACCGCTGTGCGCGTCGCAGGCCGGCCAGAGCTGGGCCAGATGCTGGCCAGCGGCGCATCGATCGCCCAACAACACCCCTGGCTGCTGTTGATAGCCGGCGCCGCGATCTTTGTGTTGGTTCTGGCCTTCAATTTGCTGGGCGAGGGCTTGCGCAGGGAGGCCGACCCCCAGCGCGCGCGGCGGCGCAAGGGCCGGCTGGGGATCGCCGTGGAACAGGCCAGCGGCGCGGCCAACGAGTTTGTCCTGACGCGGCTGGCAGTCGGGCGCGGAAGCCTGGTCACCGCGCTGGGCGTGGGCGCGCTCCTACTGCTGGTCGTGGGCAGCACGGTGGCTTTGCTGCGCGCCTCAGCCATTCCCTCGGCCGCGTCGGCCATCGTGCCGCCGGGCGGCCAACTGTGGGCGACCAGCCGTCACGATGCCCAGGGAACCTACTGGGCCGACACGACCGGGCCCAGCCAGGCCGAAATCTCCTGGACACTGCCGGTCGAAGGCGGCTGGGCCAGCGGGCCAGCCATAGCCGCCGATGGCACGCTCTATCTGCTGACCCAGGATGGCCGGCTGCGAGCGGTAGACCCTGCGGGCCAGGTGCTATGGAGCGCCAAGCTGCCTGACAAGCCGTTTGGCGCGCCGGCGCTCAACGCCGAGGGCCAGATCTATGTCCTGGACAGCGAAGGGGTGCTCTACCTGCTGGGACCAGAGGCCGATTTGATTTGGTCAAAGCAGGTCGAGCCGGGCGTGGCGCCGCTGTCCAGCCCCATCGTCGACGCCAACGGCGTAGCCTACTATGCCACCGAGCGCAGCCTGATCGCGGTGCGCCCCACTGGCGAGCTGGCCTGGCGAGTTAGCCTGCCCACCTACAGCTACGTATTGCCGCAACCGATTCTGTCACCCGACGGGCAAATCATCTTCTTCGAGGACATTGCGTTGAACGCGGCCACGGGCGAAACGGTGGCGGAGGCCAGCGGTACGGTCCTGGACCGTTATGTGGTGGGCGCCGACGGCAAGTCGTATCTGGTCGCCCAGGACAATTTCGCCGCGGCTCTGTTCGCAGGCGATCGGGTGGAGATTCAGCCTCAGGGCCAGATCGATCTGCTCAACCTCTCCTTGGGCCAGCGCCTGCCCGCCGCGTCCGGCATTGCGCCCAGTGGTCGGTTCTGGGTGTTTTACCAGGGCCCGTTTGATTATGCCAAGCTGCTGTGGACCGAGCCCGACGGCAGCACGCTCAACGTGGTCGACTATTCGTGGGCCAGCGGCACCGGCCGGCTGGTGGCTCTGGGCAAGGATGGCACGGTGTACGCATGCGGCAGCAGCGGTCGCGACCTGGCCGGCGGGGTGTTGGAATGCAGCAGCTATCTGGTCGATCGGCCGGCGACGGCGTGGAAGCTGGCGATCGAGCCGGGCGGCAGATTTGTGGGCGGCGCGCTGGCCGATGGTCGGCTGTACGTGCTCAGCAAAAATGCGCTGTATGCTATCGAAGAGCGTGCAACGCAGTAGAGCTCATACGTCCGGGGCGCATTCAGGTCGAATGCTTCCCCTGCGCCGACTATGCGCGGCCGATTACAGCATCTGCAGCAACCTGTGCTAGAATTTGCTCATGGAGCTCCCCATCGACCAGATCATCCAGGGCGACTGCATCGACGTATTGGCCCGCCTGCCTGAGCGCTCGGTCGATCTGATCTTCGCCGACCCACCCTACAACCTGCAGCTACGCCAGGACCTGTGGCGGCCCAACATGACGAAGGTCGATGCCGTCGACGACGCCTGGGACCGTTTCGACAGCTTCGCCGCCTACGATGCCTTCAGCCGCGCCTGGCTGACGGCCTGTCGCCGCGTGCTGAAGGAGACCGGCAGCCTCTGGGTGATCGGGTCGTACCACAACATCTACCGCGTCGGCGCGGCGATGCAGGATCTGGGCTTCTGGATTCTCAATGACGCGGTGTGGATCAAGACCAATCCCATGCCCAACTTCCGCGGCGTGCGCTTCACCAATGCCCATGAGACGCTGATCTGGGCCGCCAAAGCGCAGGGCGCGCGCTACACCTTCAACCACCACGCCATGAAGGGGCTGAACGACGACCTGCAGATGCGCAGCGACTGGCATCTGCCGATCTGCTCCGGCCGCGAGCGCATCCGCACCCCCGACGGCGCCAAGGTCCACTCCACCCAGAAGCCGGAGGCGCTGCTCTATCGGGCGCTTCTGGCCAGCAGCCAGCCGGGCGATCTGGTGCTGGACCCCTTCTTCGGCAGCGGCGCCACCGGCGCGGTCGCCAAGAAGCTGCACCGCCGCTGGATCGGCATCGAGCGCGAGCCGGACTACATCGCGGCCGCGCAGCAGCGTATCGACGCCATCACACCGGCGCCCTTCGATGCTGCGACCTTCGACGTGCGCGACCAGAAGCGCATCCAGCCGCGCATCGCCTTCGGCAGCCTGCTGGAGCAGGGCCTGCTGCTGCCCGGCCAGGTGATCTATTTTCAGCGCAACCGCCAGCAGGCGGCGCACATCAAGCCGGACGGCCGGCTGCGTCTGGCAGCAGACGGCTTCGAGGGCTCGATTCACCAGGTAGGCCGGCATCTGATGGGCGGCAGCCCCTGCAACGGCTGGGAGCATTGGTATTTCGCCGATGCCAACGACGCCCTTCATCCCGTGGAGGAGCTGCGCGCCGCCCTGCGCGTCGCCATGGCCCGCCCTCGCGAGGCTAACAACCATGACTGAATTCCTGCAACTGGCGTTGGCTCTGGTCATCCTGATTGCCGCGGCCAAGCTGGGCGGCTACATCAGCCTGCGGCTGGGGCAGCCCTCGGTGCTGGGCGAGCTGATCGCCGGCTTGATTCTAGGCCCCTCGCTGCTGGACACCCTGCATCACAGCCCATTCACCAGCCAGCATCTGGACGAGACCATCGCGCTGCTGGCCGAGCTGGGCGTGCTGCTGTTGATGTTCCTGGCCGGCCTGGAGCTGCATATCAAGGATTTGGCCAAGGCGGGCAAGGTCTCCGTGCTGGCCGGCACGCTGGGCGTGGTCTTTCCGGTGGCCATGGGCTTCGGCCTGGGACGCATCTTCGGCATGGACGATCTGCCCGCGCTGTTCGTCGGCCTGGTGTTGGCCGCCACCAGCGTCAGCATCTCGGCCCAAACCCTGATGGAGCTGGGGGTGCTGCGCAGCCGCGTTGGCATCGGCCTGCTGGGCGCGGCTGTGTTCGACGACGTGCTGGTGATCTTGGGGCTGTCGATCTTGCTGGCGTTGACGGGCGAAGGCGGCGGCGGGCTGGCCGCGGTCGGGCTGGTGCTGCTGCGCATGGCGCTCTTTCTGGGCATCGCGTCGGCCGTGGGGATGTTGTTGCCGCGTCTCACCCGGCGGGTGGACCATCTGCCCATCAGCCAGGGCTTGGTGGCCTTCGTTTTGATCACGTTGCTGCTGTACGCCTGGGCCGCGGAGGCGCTGGGCAGCATGGCGGCCATCACCGGCGCGTTTATGGCCGGGCTCTTCTTCGCGCGCAGCCCGCAGCGTGAACAGATCCAGGCGGGCGTCTCGGTGCTTGCCTATGGCCTCTTCGTGCCGATCTTCTTCATCCATGTGGGCCTGGGCGTGGACACCCACATGATGGCTGGCCAGGCCCTCTGGCTGATCGTGGCCATGATCGCGGTGGCCGTGGTGAGCAAGATCCTGGGGGCTGGCCTGGGCGCGCGCCTGGCCGGCTTCAGCAATCTGGAGTCGCTGCAGTTGAGCGCCGGCATGATGTCGCGCGGCGAAGTGGGCCTGATCGTGGCAACCTTGGGCGTGAGCCAGGGACTGCTGAGCAGCCAGGTTTTCTCCGGCACGGTGGCCATGGTGATCGTGACTACGCTGCTGACCCCGCCGGCTCTGCGCTATCTGTTCGCCCGATCCAGCCCCCCGGTTTCCAGTGCGGCCGCCCCCGCGGCCGAGGAGTGAGCTATGCCCTTTCTCGTTGTCTTGGTGCTCGACGATCCCAACCAGAGCGACTTGCTGCTGGACGCCTGGGAACAAGCCGGTGCGCGCGGGATCACCATTCTCGAGAGCAGCGGCACTGGGCGGGTGCGGCGGGCCTCGCTGCGCGACGACATGGCGCTGCTGCCCAGCCTGCGCCATATCCTGCGCGGCGGCGAGGAACATCACCGAACCTTTTTCTCGCTGGTCGAGGATGACGAACAGGTGCAGGCGTTGGTCAGCGCCGCACAACGGGTGGTGGGCGATTTCCACCAGCCCAACACTGGCCTGCTCTTTGTGACGCCGGTCGCGCAGGTGTATGGTCTGCAGAAGCAAGCCGCGCCCGGCAAAACGAAGAAGTCAGCATGACCACGGCGCGGACGCTGGTCCTCATTCCGGCCTACAACGAGGCGACGCGCATTGCACCGGTCATTACGGCCGCGCGGGCTTTTCTGCCCGCGCTGGTGGTGGACGACGGCTCCAGAGACGACACCGCGGCCGTGGCCGAGGCGGCTGGAGCCACGGTGCTGCGCCAGAACCCCAACCAGGGCAAGGGTGCAGCCTTGCGAGCCGGCCTGCGCTGGGCCCTGGACCAAGGCTACGAGGCTGTGGCCACGCTGGACGCCGACGGGCAACACGATCCGGCCGAGCTGCCGGCGCTGCTGGCCGCATTCCAGGCCGGCCAGGCCGATCTGCTGATCGGCAGCCGCGACTTCCGTCAGATGCCAATGAGCCGGCGCGTGGCCAACACCCTGGGCCGCTGGAGCTTCTCCTGGGCGCTGGGCCAGCCGGTGCAGGACAACCAATCGGGCTACCGCGTGCTCAGCCGGCGCATGGCCGAGGCGGTGCTGGGCAGCCAGGAGCAGGGCTTCGAGTTCGAGGTCGAGATGATCGTCACCTGCGTGCAGCGCGGCTACAGGCTGGCCTGGGCGCCCATCCGCACCATCTACGGCGACCAGGGCAGCCACATCAACCCCTGGACGCACGCGCGCAACTGGCTGCGCATGGTGCGGCAGACGAGGCAGACGGTACGTGGGTAGATTGGTAGATTGGTACAGTGGTAGATTGGTAGATTGGTGCGCTGCAGAGGCATACCAGTCTACCAGTCTACCAGTCTACCAGTCTACCAATCCACCAATCTACCAGTCTACCAGTCTACCAACCCACCAATCCACCAATCTACCAATCCACCAATCTACCAGTCCACCAATCTACCAGTCTACCAACCCACCAATCCACCAGTCTACCAATCCACCAATCTACCAATCTACCAATCTACCAATCTACCAATCTACCAATCTACCAATCTACCCCCCTGAGAACACCCATGCAAGAGAAACTCAACGAATTGAAGGCGCGGCTGCAGGCGGTGTATGACCTGCACGGCGCGGCTGCGCTGCTGTATTGGGACCAGGCCACCTATATGCCGCCAGGCGGCGCGGAGGCGCGCGGCCGGCAACTGGCCACCTTGAGCCAACTGGCCCAGGAACAGTTCACCGATCCGGCTGTGGGCCGGCTGTTGGAGGAGCTGCAGCCCTATGCGGCGAGCCTGCCCTACGACAGCGACGACGCCAGCCTGCTGCGCGTGACCGGGCGTCAATACCAGCGAGCGCTCAAGCTGCCGCCTCAGTTCGTGGCCGAGATCGCCAGCCACGGGGCGCGCGCCTACCAGGCCTGGACCGTGGCGCGGCCAGCCAACGACTTCGCCGCGGTGCAGCCGCTGTTGGAGCGGACGCTGGAGCTGAGCCGGCGCGCGGCTGAGTACTTCGGCTGGCCGGCCGGCGGCCATGTGGCCGACGCCTTGATCGAGGAGGCGGACTACGGCATGACCGTAGCCACGCTGCAGCCCCTGTTCGCCGCGCTGCGCCAGCAGTTGACGCCGCTGGTGGCTGCGATCCAGCAGCAGCCAGCGCCCGACGACTCCTTCCTCTATCGCCACTATCCCGAACAGCAGCAGTGGGATTTCGGCGTGGAGGTGATCCAGCGCTTCGGCTACGACTTCCAGCAGGGGCGCCAGGACAAAACCCATCACCCCTTCATGATCAAGTTCGGACCGGGCGATGTGCGCATCACCACCCGCTTTCGTGAGAACGATCTGGGCGACGGCCTCTTCTCCACCATGCACGAGTCGGGCCATGCCATGTACGAGCAGGGCGTCAGCCTGGCGCTGGCCGGGACGCCGCTGGGCGGCGGGGCATCGGCTGGCGTCCACGAGAGCCAATCGCGGCTGTGGGAGAACCTGGTGGGCCGCAGCCAAGCCTTTTGGAGCTACTACTATCCGCGGCTGCAGGCCCTCTTTGCGCAGCAGTTGGGCGACGTTGCGCAGGACGCGTTCTATCGCGCGATCAACAAGGTGCAGCCCAGCCTGATCCGCGTCGACGCCGACGAGGTGACCTACAACCTGCATGTGATCATCCGCTTCGAGCTGGAGCTGGCCCTGCTGGAGGGCAGGCTGGCGGTGCGCGATCTGCCCGAAGCGTGGCGCGCCAGCTATCGCGACTACCTGGGCGTGGAAGCGCCGGACGATCGCGATGGCGTGTTGCAGGACATGCACTGGTACTACAGCCAGATCGGCGGCGGCTTCCAGGGCTACACCCTGGGCAACATCCTCAGCGCCACCTTCTGGCAGGCCGCCAACGCCGCGCATCCAGAGATCGAGGCGCAGATGGCCGAAGGACGTTTCGACGCGCTGCTGAGCTGGCTGCGCGCCAACATCCATCAACACGGCAGCAAGTTCACCGCCGCCGAGCTGGTGCAGCGCATCACCGGCGCGCCGCTGAGCATCGAGCCATACATCGGCTACTTGACGAACAAGTATGGCGCGTTGTACGGGATCTGATTCGTAACGAGTAACTCGTAACTCGTAACTCGTAACCCGGAACCCGGAATCCC
>JAJTXO010000137.1 GCA_021463315.1 Caldilineales bacterium
GGAGGTGGTAAAGGCCTCGCGCACCTTCGGGTCGGTGAAGGGCTCCTTGAGCTGGTGGAACATGACCGCGAAGGTGCAGGAGCCAGGATAGATCATGGCCTGCTGGCTGAGCACCGAATCAGCCATCACAACTGGGTAATCCTCGGCGCCCAGGGTGATGATGTCGAACTCGCTGTTCTTGTAGGCCTCAAAGGAAACGGCGGTGTCGGTGATGTAGGAATACTCGTAATCGACCAGGCCCGTGCCGCGCCAGTAGTTGGCGTTGGGGGTGAAGTAGGCGCGCACGAAGGGCTCCAGGCTCTGCAGGACGTAGGGCCCGTTGCCGATCTGGAACTTGGAGCTGTTCCACCAGATATCGCCGCCCTCGGTGATGTTCTCTTCCTTGGCCGGGAAAGTGACCCACAGCGACATCACGGTGTGGAAGTAGGGGGCCGGTCGGGAGAAGGTCAGGGTCAGGGTGTTGCACTCGGCGTCATCGTAGGGCGCGTCGGCGTTGCAGGCCGTGCCATCGGCGTGGCTGGCCTTGACGCTCTCGGCCACCACCGCGGCCGCGGCCTCGCAGGCCGCCGCGTCGGCCAGATCGCAGCCACGCCATTCGGGCGCGCCGGCGATCTCATCGGTGATGGCGGCGTACTCGCCGGCCGTCTCCGGGTTGATGTTGCGCTGGATGGAGTAGGCGTAGCGGGCCGCGTTCAGCGGCGTGCCGTCGCTGTACTTGAGATCAGGGCGCAGGGTGAAGACCAACTGCGTGGCGTCGTCGTTGTAGGCCCAGCTCTCGGCCGCGCCCGGAACGGTGTTCAGATCGTTGTCCAGGCGGGTGAGGCCCTCGTAGATCATGCTCAGATGCGCGATCTCGTTGACGAAGGAGCTCTTCTGGGGGTCGATGATGTCGGGGAAGGAACCCAGATTGACGCGCAGCACCTTGGCCTCATCGGTAGGCACGGCCGTGGCGACGACTTCCTTCACCACTTCCTTTTCGACGATGACTGTCTGTACTTCCTGAACGACCTTCTCGACTTCGACGACGACCGTTTCCTTCTGGATCTCGGTCACGGTCTGAGGCGCCGGGCAGGCTGCCAGCAGCATGCTGGCAATGACCAGAACCGCCAACAGGACGGTCCACTTCTTGGTTGACATGGGTTTTCTCCTCCTGAGAAAAGGTGTCGCCTCTTGGGCGCAGGTGGTTCACATCGCGAGGATGCGCAACCGAAAATGGGACAGCGTGGCAGCGCAAAGGACCACGGGAACGCTGCTCATGAGATCGAGCCGGCCAAGCTCTTGCAGCCTGGGGCGGGTGAATCACCTCCTTGCAACATGGGTTGGCTCGGTCAGGAGACCGGCCAAAGCATGAAAGTCTGGGTTGGCTCGGTCAGGAGACCGGCCAAAGCATGAAAGAAGCATGGAACACGCGCTATTCATACAGCCAGCAGGCCACGAAGTGGCCACCGCCGACATCCTTGAAGTCCGGCTCCTGCTCGCGACAGATGTCCATCACCCGCGGACAGCGGGTGGAGAAGTTGCAGCCCTTGGGCGGATTGGCCGGACTGGGCACGTCGCCCTCCAGGATGATGCGCTGCCGCTTCTCCTCGATCACCGGATCGGGAATCGGCACGGCCGAAAGCAACGCCTGGGTGTAGGGATGCATCGGATGGGCGTACAGCTCGTTGCGGCCGGTCAGCTCCACGATCTTGCCCAGATACATCACCGCGATGCGGTCGGAGATGTGGCGCACCACCGACAGATCGTGGGCAATAAACAGGTAGGTCAGGCCAAACTGATTCTGCAGGTCCTCCAGCAGGTTGATGATCTGAGCTTGAATCGAGACATCCAGCGCGGAGATCGGCTCGTCCAGCACGATGAAGTCGGGGTTCACGGCCAGGGCGCGGGCCACGCCGATGCGCTGGCGCTGGCCGCCGGAGAACTCATGGGGATAGCGGTTGACGAAGTAGGGGTTGAGACCCACGATGCGCAGCAGCTCCTGCACCCGCTCGCGGTTCTCCTTCTTGTTGCCGATGCCATGCACCTCCAGCGGCTCGGCGACGATGGCGCCCACGGTCATGCGGGGGTTGAGCGAGGCGTAGGGATCCTGGAAGATCATCTGCATGCGCCGGCGGAGCTGGCGCAGCGTGTTGCCCTTCACGGTGGTCACGTCCATATCGCCGAAGTAGACATGCCCCGCTGTGGGCCGGTTGAGCTGCAGGATGGCGCGGCCAGTGGTGGACTTGCCACAGCCAGACTCGCCTACCAGGCCCAGCGTCTCGCCTCGGTACACGTGAAAGTCGAGACCGTCCACCGCCTTGATGTGGCCAACGGTGCGCTGAAAGATGCCTGACGTGATGGGGAACCACATCTTCAGCCCTTCGACCCGCACCAACACTTCCTGTTCGCCCTGGAGCACGGTGTTCTCGCTCATGCTGTCACCCCATTCACGTCTACCCAACAGGCCACACGATGGTGGGAAGCAATCAACTCCAGCGGTGGATTCTCCCCCTGACACCGCTCGATGCGCCAGGCGCAGCGGGCATAGAAGGGACAGCCCCGCGGCAGATCGATCAGATCGGGCGGCAAGCCCTCGATGGAGCGCAGCCGCGTGGGCCGGTCTTCATCCAGCCGCGGCAGTGAACCCAACAGCCCCAAGGTGTAGGGATGGCGCGGGTTGGCGTACAGCTCCTTCACCGCGGCCTCCTCGACGATAAAGCCGGCATACATGACGATCATCCGATCGGCCAGCCCGGCCACCACCCCCAGATCATGGGTGATCCAGATGATGGCCATGCCGAGCTCGTCGCGCAGATGCTTGACCAGGTCCACGATCTGGGCCTGGATGGTCACATCCAGCGCGGTGGTGGGCTCGTCGGCGATCAGCAACTGGGGGTTGCAGGAGAGCCCCATGGCGATCATCACGCGCTGGCGCATGCCGCCGGAAAACTGATGGGGATAGTTGTCCAGCCGCCCCTCGGCGCCAGGGATGCCCACCAGCTCCAGCAGATCCACGCTGCGTTGGCGCGCCTGCTCTTTGTCCATGCCCAGATGCAGCTCCAGCGCCTCGCTGATCTGCCGTCCGACGGTCAGAACCGGGTTGAGCGAGGTCATGGGGTCCTGGAAGATCATGGCAATGCGGTTGCCGCGCACCTGGCGAATCTCGTCGTCGCTGAGCTTGAGCAGGTCGCGGCCATCGAACCAGACTTCACCCCCCACCACCCGGCCCGGGGGCATGGGGATCAGGCGAATCAGTGACATCACGCCCACGCTCTTGCCGCAGCCGCTTTCGCCGACAATGCCTAAGGTCTCGCCCTCGTCCAGGGTGTAGGAGATGCCATTGACGGCATTTACCACGCCATCCTGGGTGAAAAACTGCGTGCGCAGCTCTTTCACCTCCAATAACTTACCCATGCAGGCCTCCAGAATTACAGGTCGCGATCGGCTAGGTGTGTATCATCTCAATAGGTTGGGGAAGACTTCCGAAGTCTTATGGACTGTGAGCCCGTTTTGAACAAACCTGCCAAGACTTCGGAAGTCTCGACCTCAGCTTTTTAGATGATACCTGGGTGTTCGTTATTGCTCAGGCGCCGGACGCTTGGGGCCGATTCAGGTGGCCGACGCCTGTGACACAGAAATCGAAAAGAACCAAGTTTGGGTGTGGTTGGCCGAACAATGGCTGAGGACAGCGCGTGCAGGCCGGGGGATTGATCTGTCAAACACAGAAGCGAGGCAATCGCGGGAGGGGAACGCCAGCATCGGAATCGAGCGGGGCACTGGCTGCTGGCCGATCCTGGGAAGGCCGCTTACACGACCGACGCATATGCTATCACAAGGACAGCACACTGTCAAACCGAGCGCACTACAGTCCTGTGGGGTGTTTCCCAAGGCCGGCTGCCAAGGCCCGGCGCCCCGGGCCGAGTCGCCATCTTTTAAGGTGAACCTGCGCAGACTTCGGAAGTCTCGACCCCGGTTTTTTGAGATGACACGATCGATCTTGACACTATGCACAAACAGTGTTATACTAACAGTGTTATTTATTTGGACAGTGTCGACACAATCGCTGCGCAGAGGCGCCCAGCCCTGGCCCAGGGTGGCAAGGCAGCGACCCTTCGCCGAACCTTGGGATGACAGGGCGCAAGCAGTCTCTTGACAGTACATGGTGTGATGATCAAAAATGCCTCCCAAAATGCGTTCTCCTGCAGCCATTGAAGAGATTAGGCAAAGCATTCTGGATCATGCCCTGGACCTGATCGTGGAAGAGGGATTCGAGGGGTTCAGCATGCGGAAACTCGCCAAACGGCTGGGAGTCACCGCGGTGACCATCTACAGCTACTACCTCAACAAGGATGATCTGTATCTGGCGATTGTCACCCGCGGGTTTGAACAGCTTCATGCAAGCTGCCTGAACGCCGGCGCCTCGATACAAGACCCGCTGGAAAGACTCAGAGCCATGCTTCAGGCCTATGTCGATTTTGGCTTTCACGAAACCAACGTCTACAACCTGATGTTCACCTGGAGCGTTCCCAAGTACGAAGACTACGTTGGCACTGAATTGGAAAAGACCGCTAACCAAGAGCTGCTCACCGCGCTGAAGGTGAGCTCGTTGTTCATGCAGGCGGCTGCGCAGGTGGTCAATGCCCGTGAAGGGGAGCCGGACACGGGCGAGGCGCCAACCATCCCGGCTGATGCCTTGCGCACCTTTGTGGTGGCGCTTTGGTGTACCCTGCACGGCTACATAGCGGGCTGCAACAACACGCTGCTGAATTATGTTCACCCCGCCCCGAAAACATTGGAACAGCCCATGATCAATCTGCTGCTCCACAGCCTGCAGCAGATGAAACACGAAGTCCAGACATCTGGCGCCAGCGCCCTGCACTATCTTTCTCCAGACAACCCACCTGCCAACCAACCATTCTAAAGAGGACGGCCATGCAACTCCCTGCCAACATCTACAATCTCAGCACCCACTTGTTTCTGGAATTTGTCGCGCTCAACTATCGCATCCGGCCAGGATTGAAGAAGAGTCTGCGATCCAAAGATGGCTGGATCAATTTCAGCATTGGCATTCGCACCAAAGATGCCTCGGTCGACAAAGCGGTGCAGTTTGAAAACGGCAACCTGAAAATCCTGCCCCGCATCCCTGCACAGGTCGATGGGCAACTCATTTTGGAGGACGAAGCCGTTCTGAAGGCAGTGGCCACTTCCGCGCCCAACGAACTGATGAAAATGGTGATGACCAATCGGGTGGTGTTGCAGGGCGACCTTGGCTACATCCAATTGTTCAACTTCGTTCTCTCGCAGGTGCTGTACAAAGTGCATGTGAGCATGCTGGAAAAGGCGCGGCGCGAGAACAGCCCGAAAACGTCTCGCGCGGGCGAAAATGCCCCGGCCGCGCCGCAGAAGATTCTGGCGCAGCTCAAGGCAAACGAAGCTTTCAACGGGGCCAGTGGCAAGCTGGCCAAAGACCGCGGTGTGAAGTATCTGAGCGATCCCTACCTGCCGGAGCTTGGCATCCAGGACTTTCCCCGCCTGAAGGATTTTCTGGAGATCCACTTCAACGTCAAGCCGGCCGTGTGCCATGAACGCCCACAGTTGCTGACTGACTGGTATCGCAGCAACGGCTTCGAAGTGGATGCCCAGGGCCAGCCCTGGTCGCCGGAGCTGCGCCAGGCGCAGGCCTTCAACCACTTGATGACCCAGCGCCGGCCTATCATCAGAAAGAACGATCTGCTGGCGGGCACCACCACGACCAAGGAAATCGGTGTGGTGCTGTATCCAGACAGCCACGCCGCCATGCTGTGGGGAGAGCTGCTCACGGCGCCCTATCGCGCCCTCAATCCGTACGACATCGACGAGGACACCATTCAGATCCTGCATAACGAGGTGTTTCCGTTCTGGATCCATCGCAATTTCCGCCAATGGGTGCGCGAGCAGCACCAGAATCCGCTGTGCCAGCGACTGGATGATCGGTTTGCGGTCTATTTCCTGTGGAAGACGGTGGCGCTTTCCCACACCATCATCGACTACCCCAAATTGCTGGACCGCGGCGTCAACGGCATTATCGCTGAAATCGACCAGCGTCTGGCGACGGTCCCCGCGGACGACAGCGAGACGCGGACGACCTTGGAAGCGATGAAGATTGCCCTGGCGGGGATCAATGTCTACGCGGCCAATCTGGCGCGGCAAGCGGCTGAGGAAGCGCGCCTGGAAACCAACCCGGTTCGCCAGCAAGAGCTGAGCGCGCTGGCCCAAGCGCTGGCCAACGCCCCGGCCAACCCAAGCCAAACCCTGCTGGAGGCCGTCAATGCCATGTGGGTGCTGTGGGTTGCGGTGCATATGGAAAACACCAACGCCGGGTTCTCCATGGGCCGCTTGGATCAGTGGCTGCAGCCCTATTTCGAAGCGGATATGGCGAAGCTGAGCACTGAGGCGGAGCGCGCGGCCTACATCAAGTACGCCGTGGAGTTGGTGGGCTGTCTGTTCATGCGCTGCACCGATCATTTGCCCATGGTGCCGGATATTGGCAACTATCTGTTCGGCGGCAGCTCGTCAGATCAGGCGATCACCCTGGGTGGCGTGACGCCGGAAGGGGAAGATGCCGTCAACGACATGACCTACATCTTCCTGAAAGTCACCGAGATGTTGGCGATTCGCGATCCCAATGTGAATGCCCGCTATCATTCCGAGAAGAACAGCGCCTTCTACCTGAAACGCCTCTGCGAGGTGAACCTGAACACCACGGCCACGCCGTCCATTCACAACGACATCGCGGTGATGGATTCTTTGCAGGAGTTCAACTATCCGGTGGAACACCTCAGGGATTGGTCAGCCACCGGCTGCGTGGAGCCAACGCTGTCCGGCAAACACATGGGCCACACCAATTCCATGATGTTCAACATGGTGGCTGCACTGGAAATGGCGCTGAACAACGGCGAGCACCCCTTGATGCAGTGGAAGGTCGGCCCGGAAACCGGCGACATCCAGCAGGGCGCGTTCCCGACCTTCGACAGCTTCTTCGACGCGTATTGCCAGCAGTTCCAGTTCCTGGCCGATAACGCCTGCGCATACAACAATCTGCTGGGCGAGGCCCATCAGGTGTTGCGCCCCACGCCGTTCTTGTCCAGCGTGATGGAAGGCTGTATCGCCAAGGGGCGGGATGTGACCCACGGCGGCGCCCTCTACAACAGCTCTGGCACGGCGATGATCGGGCTGGCGGATGTCACCGACTCCTTGCTGGTGATCAAGAAACTGGTGTTCGAGGACAAATCGGTTTCCTTCCAGGAGCTGGCAGAGGCCGTAAGAACCAACTTCGCCCACCACCCGGCGCTGCTGGCTCGAATCAAGACCCGCGTTCCCCTCTTCGGCTCAGGCAACGCAGAGTCGGTGGCTATGGCCAACAAGGTGACTCGGTTCGCCCATGACTGCTTCATCAACCAGACCAACTATCGGGGCGGCAACTACACGGTGGGCTTCTGGTCGATGTCGAACCATGTGGCCTTTGGCTCACTCACCGGCGCGCTCCCCTCAGGGCGCTTGTCCGGCAAGGCCTTTACGCCGGGCCTGACGCCGGAAGCCCACGCCTCGAAGAGCATTCTCGACAACCTGCGCGATGTGAGCAGCTTGGAAGCGAAGAACATGAACAACAACATCGCTTTCAATGTCAAGATCGTGCCAGACAGCCACGAAACGCATCAGCAATCCGTTGACCACATCTACTCCTATGCCAAGACTTTCTGCGATATCGGCGGCATGCAGATGCAGTTCAATGTGGTGTCCAGCGATACGCTGCGCGATGCCATGGCGCACCCGGAGAACTATCAAAACCTGTTGGTGCGCATCTCCGGGTACAACGCCTATTTCGTGACCTTGAATCGAGACATGCAGATCGAGCTGATCGAACGTTCCGAGTTCGGCGCTTGATCGCAAGGCGAACGCCATGAGCAATTTGGGAAAGACTTCCGAAGTCTTATGGACTGTGAGCCCGTTTTGAACAAACCTGCGCAGACTTCGGAAGTCTCGCCCCCGGTTTTTGAGATGACACGAGCCATGAAAACGCCTCTCGTGCTGGAGATAAAGGGCAACTCCCTCGATGACGGACTGGGTATTCGCTCGGTTGTGTTCTTCAAGGGCTGCCCGCTCTCCTGTGTGTGGTGCCACAACCCGGAAAGCATGAAACTGAGCGCCGAGCTGGCCTATGACGCCCAAGCCTGCATCGACTGCGGCGCCTGTGTCGGCGTCTGTCAGCCGGGGGCGCTGTCCAAGAACAATCCGTTCTTTGTCGACCGCGCGCGCTGCACGCTTTGTTTCGAGTGTGTCGAGGTGTGCCCGGCCAATGGGTTGACCCGCGTGGGCAAGCCGATGTCGGT
>JAJTXO010000138.1 GCA_021463315.1 Caldilineales bacterium
CGCATTACGCATTACGAGTTACGCCACCCCCGGAATCCCGGACACGACTCCCGCCCTTCCGGGTTACGCATTACGAGTTACGAGTTACGAGTTACGCATTACGCATTACGAGTTACGCACCACTCGCCATCAAGGATTTCCCCTCATGCGCCAATACACCGCTGACAATCTCGCCATCCATCCCGGCAACTCGGCTGACCCGGATGTGGTCGTGGAGGTGACGCCGGAGCTGGCCGGCTGGGATACCATCAGCTTCCAGGTGCGCCGGCTGGCCGCGGGCCGCACCTGGTCTTTTCAGACCGACGCCCACGAGCTGGCGCTGGTAATGCTGGGCGGCGCGGTGGATGTCGACACGAACCGCGGCCGCTGGCAGGGTGTGGGCCGGCGGACCGATGTCTTCGCCGGACTGCCCCACGCGCTCTACCTGCCACCCCAAACCGACCTGGTGGTGGCTGCCATTATGGATTGTGAGTTTGCCATAGCCTGGGTGGCCGCCGACGAAGACCATGCGCCCGTGCTGATCACCCCGGCCGATGTGGAGATCGAGATCCGCGGCGGCGACCACGCCACCCGCCAGATCAACCGCATCATGCCGCCCGGCTTCCCCTGCCAGCGGCTGGTGGTGGTCGAGGTCTACACGCCGGCCGGCAACTGGTCCAGCTATCCCCCTCACAAGCACGATGTGCATACGGTGGGTGCCGACGGCGCTTTGCTCCAGGCCGACCTGGACGAGATCTACTACTACAAGATCGACCGGCGGGAGGGCTACGCGCTGCAGCGAGTCTACACCGACGCCGATTCGCCGCTGCACCGCGCCGGCTTCCCCATCGACGCGGCCGTCATCGCCCGCCACGACGATGTGGTGCTGATCCCCGAGGGCTATCATCCTGTTGCCAGCCCGGTCGGCTACACCACCTACTACCTGAACGTGCTGGCCGGCAGCGCGCAGAGCCTGGCCGCCCAGGATGACCCCGCCTATGCCTGGATCAAGGAGAGCTACCAGACCATCGATCCGCGTGTGCCGATCTACCGTGGGAAGGATGAACGATGACCACCACCCGTGCTGAGCGCTTGACCATGGCGCAGGCGCTGATCAGGTTTCTCAAGAGCCAATACGTGGAACGCGACGGGGCTGAGACCCCCTTCTTCGCCGGCTGCTTTGGCATCTTCGGCCACGGCTGCGTGGCGGGCGTGGGCGAGGCGCTGCTGCAGAACCCCGACTTCCGCTACTATCAGGTGCGCAACGAGCAGGGCGCGGTGCATGCAGCGACGGCCTACGCCAAGGTCAAGAACCGCCTGCAGACCTTCGCCTGCCTGAGCTCCATCGGCCCCGGCGCCACCAACATGATCACCGGCGCGGCCACGGCCACCATCAACCGCCTGCCGGTGCTGCTGCTGCCTGGCGACATCTTCGCGCGCCGCAACGTGGCCCCGGTCTTGCAGCAGCTCGAGTCCGCGCAGAGCCAGGATTTTTCGGTCAACGACTGCTTCAAGCCGGTCAGCCGCTACTGGGATCGCATCAACCGGCCCGACCAACTGCTGACAGCCCTGCCCGAGGCGCTGCGCGTGCTGACCAGCCCCAGCGAGACCGGCGCGGTGACGCTGGCGCTGCCGCAGGACGTGCAGACCGAGGCCTACGACTATCCGGTCGAATTCTTCCGCCGGCGCGTCTGGCGCATCATGCGCAACCGGGCCGACCGCGCCGCCTTGCAGGCCGCGGCTGAGCTGATCCGCGCGGCCCGGCGGCCGATGATCGTGGCCGGCGGCGGGGTGATCTACGCTGAAGCCACGGAAACGCTGCGCGCCTTGGTGGATGCCACCGGCATCCCCGTGGGCGAAACTATGGCCGGCAAGGGCAGTCTGCGCTGGGATCATCCGCTGAACCTGGGTGCGATCGGCGCCACCGGCACGCTGGCCGCCAACCGCATCGCCCGCGACGCCGACCTGGTGATCGGTATCGGCACCCGCTACAGCGATTTCACCACCGCGTCCAAGACCGCCTGGCAACACCCCGACGTGCGCTTCGTCAACATCAATGTGACCGAGTTCGACGCGGGCAAGCATCACGGGCTGGCGGTGGTCGGCGACGCTCGGGAAACGCTGGCGGAGCTGGATGAACTGCTGGCCGGCTTCACGGTCGATCCAGCCTATCGCGCCGAGGCGCAGCGGCTGCACGACGCCTGGGACGCCGAGGTGCAGCGCATCTACGACATTCGCCTGGAGCCTTTGCCCAGCCAGGGGGAGCTGATCGGCGTGATCAACGAGCTGTCCGGCCCCGACGCGATCATGCTCAACGCGGCCGGCTCCATGCCGGGCGACCTGCACAAGCTGTGGCGAGCGACGCACCCCAAGAACTTCCACCTGGAGTACGGCAACTCCTGTATGGGCTATGAAATCGCCGGCGGGCTGGGCGCCAAGCTGGCCGCGCCGGAGCGGGAGGTGTTCGTGATCGTCGGCGACGGCTCCTGGCTGATGTTGTCGTCGGAGCTGGTGACAGCCGTGCAACAGGGCGTCAAGCTGATCGTGCTGTTGTGGGACAACAGCGGCTACAAGAGCATCGGATCCCTCAGCCGCTCGCTGGGGCTGGATGGCTTCGGCACTCGTTATGTCGAGCCGATAGAGGGCGTGTTGGTGGGCGACGCGGCCGGCGACGCGGTCACGCCCGTGGCGGTCGATTTCGCCCTGAACGCCCGCAGCCTGGGCGCTCACGTCATCGAATGCGTCAGCCGGGACGACTATGTGGCCGCCCTGCAAGCCGCCAAAGCCGCCGATCGCACCACGGTGGTGGTGATCAGGAACGACCGCCTGCATGGCGTGCCCGGCTACGAAAACTGGTGGGACGTGGCCGTGCCGGAGGTCAGCACGCTGCCCTCGGTGCAGGAGGCGCGCGCCCAGTACGAGGAGCTGCGCGCGGGGGAGCGGCTGTTTCTTTGAGGGGGAATGGGGAATGGAGAAGGGAGAAGGGAGAAGGGAGAATTGGGGAATGGTGAATTGGTGAATGGTGAATGGTGAATTGGTGAATGGTGAATTGGTGAATGGCTCGGCGGCTGGCGCGTGGCTGGGCGAGGCGCTTCTTGAAAAGGCAGGACTTACGCAAAGCGCTGGTCGAGTAGAGTCTGGCGGCGCCTGCCAGACCAGCCACTGAAACGCGACGTGCTTTTGAGCGTCGCCAGTCGCCGCCAGGCTCGTATCGAGACCCTTGGAGCAGCCTGGCGAAATCGAGCGGGGCGCGCGGTAGACCCGCTCCGGTCTCGATACGGCTGGAGGAACCAGCCTACTCGACCTGCGCTAGCCCCCTTGGTTATGGCAAACCAAGTTCAAATACACCCAAAAGGAACTCACTATGTCCGAGAGACTCTTGAATTTCGTTTATTGCGCTTGGCGCGAGTCGAAGGCTGAGCGCTATCTGGAGGTGGCGAACCCAGCCACGGCTGAGGTGCTGGCCACTGTGCCGCTGACGCCGGCCGACGAGGTGGACGAGGCCGCGCGGCTGGCGCTGGCTGCCTTCCCCGAGTGGCGGCGCACGCCAGCCCCCACCCGCATCCAGTATCTGTTCAAGCTCAAGCAGTTGATGGAAGAGCACTTCGAGGAGCTGGCGCGCAGCGTGGTGCTGGAGAACGGCAAGAACCTGGCCGACGCACGCGGCGAGATGCGCCGCGCCATCGAGAATGTCGAGACGGCCTGCGGCATCCCGACGATGATGATGGGCGACTTCTCCGAGGACGTCGCGCGCGGCATCGACGAATACATGATCCGCCAACCGGTGGGCGTGGCCGCGCTGATCTGCCCCTTCAACTTTCCGGGCATGATCCCCTTCTGGTATCTGCCCTACGCGCTGGCCTGCGGCAACACGGTGATCGTCAAGCCATCGGAGCGCTGCCCCCTCACCATGCAAAAGGTGTTTCGTCTGCTGGAGCAGATCGACCTCCCGCCAGGCGTGGTCAACCTGGTCAACGGCGGCGCGGAGACGGTCAACGCGCTGCTGGACCACCCCGCGATCTCGGCCGTGACCTTTGTCGGCTCGACCGCGGTGGCGCGCCATATCTACGGCCGCGCGTCGGCCAACGGCAAACGCGTCCAGGCCCAGGGCGGCGCCAAGAACCCGGTGATCATCCTGCCCGACGCGGATCCGGCCCTGACCACCCGCATCGTCACCGACAGCGCCTTCGGCAACGCCGGCCAGCGCTGCCTGGCCGCCTCGCTGGCCATCGCCGTGGCGGGCGCAGAGAAGACCTTCCTGCCCGCGCTGGCCGAGGCTGCCAGCAACCTGGTGGTGGGCAATGGCCTGGACCCGGCCGTGCAGATGGGCCCGGTCATCACCCCGCAAAGCAAGGCCCGCATCGAAGGGCTGATCCAGCAGGGGTTGGACGAAGGCGCCGCGATGGTGCTCGATGGCCGCAACGCCCGCATTTCCGGCCTCGAACAGGGCTACTTCCTCAAGCCAACTATCATCAGCGATATCCCCAGGGACGGCGTGATCCACAGGACGGAACTCTTTGGGCCGGTATTGGGCGTGCTGCGCGTCGCCACGGTGGACGAGGCGATCCAACTGGTCAACAGCGGCGACTACGGCAACATGGCCTGCGTCTTTACCAGCAGTGGCAGCGCCGCCCGCAAGTTCCGCTACGAGGCCGATGCCGGCAACATCGGCATCAACATCGGCGTGGCCGCGCCCATGGCCTTCTATCCCTTCAGCGGCTGGCGCGGCAGCTTCTTTGGCGCCCTGCACGCCCAAGGCAAGCACGCCGTCGAGTTCTTCACCCAGACCAAGGTCGTGGTGGAGCGCTGGCTAAGCGAATGGTCGCGCACGTTTTGACTCGTGGCCTGGATTGGTGCGATGTGTGTGCGTCGATGTTGAGGCGTAACGAGTGACGAGTATTGCGTAACTGGGAGAAACGTCCCGCGATTCCCAGTTACGTGTTACTCGTTACTCGTTACGCCTCCCCACAACCCATCAGGAGACATCTCCCATGACCGATATTCGCATCGCCAATGCACCCTGCTCGTGGGGCACCCTGGAGTTTGCGGGCCTCAAGGGCGAGCGCATCGGCTACGAGCAAATGCTGGACGAGCTGGCAGAGACCGGCTACGTCGGCGCCGAGCTGGGCGACTGGGGCTTTATGCCCACCGATCCGCCCGCGCTGGCCTATGCGCTGACCAGGCGCCGTCTGGCCATGGTCGGCGCCTTCGTCCCGGTGGCGCTGAAGTACAGCGAGCACCACGACGCCGGCGTGGCCGAGGCGCTGCGCTATGCCCACCTGCTGGCCGCGGTGGCCGAGACCGGGCCCGACGCCTGGTCGCCAGTCATCGTGCTGGCCGACAACAACGGCACAGAGCCGCTGCGCACAGCCAACGCCGGCCGCGTCACCCCCGCCATGGGCCTGAGCGCGGCAGAGTGGCGGGTCTTTGCGCAGGGCGCCGAGAAGGTGGCGCGCGCGGTCAAGACTGAGACCGGCCTGCGCACGGTCTTCCACCACCATTGCGCCGGCTACATCGAAACCCCGGCCGAGGTCGCCCGCCTGATGGCCATGACCGACCCCGACCTGCTGGGCCTGGTCTTCGATACCGGACACTATCTGTACGGCTCCGGCGGCAACGATCCCGCGGTGGTGTTGGCGGGGCTGGAAAGCCTGGCCGGCCGCATCTGGCACATGCACTTCAAGGACTGCCGGGCCGAGTTCGCCACGCTGGCCCGCGTCGCAGGATGGAGCTACTTTCAGGCCGTGCAGCGCGGCATCTTCTGCGAGCTGGGCCGGGGCGGCGTGCCCTTCAGCGGCGTGGTGCAGTGGATGCAGCGTGTCGGCTTCACCGGCTGGATCGTCGTCGAACAGGACGTGTTGCCCGGCATGGGGGCGCCCAAGGTGAGCGCCGCCCACAACCGCGCCTACCTGGCCGGGCTTGGCCTTTGAATCAGCAAGAAATCGAGGGTATCCTCATGATGGACACATTGAACATCGGCCTGATCGGCGCGGGGCGCATCGGCAAGGTGCATGCCGCAACGCTGGCCTATCGCATTCCGGCAGCAAAGTTGCTGGCTGTGGCGGACATCGACGCAGCCGCCGCCCAGCAGCTTGCCGATCAATTCAAGATACCGCGCGCCACCGCCCACTACCGCGACGTGCTGAGCGACCCGGCAATCGATGCCGTGCTGATCTGCTCCGGGACCGACACCCACGCCCGCTTCACCATCGAGGCGGCCCAGGCCGGCAAGCACATCTTCTGCGAAAAGCCCATCGCCCATTCGCTGGCCGAGATCGATCAGGCGCTGGCGGCTGTACACAAGGCCGGCGTCAAGCTGCAGGTCGGCTTCAATCGCCGCTTCGACGCCAACTTCCGTCGGGTTCACGATGCGATCCGACGCGGTGAGATCGGCCAGCCCGCCCTGCTCCACATCGTCAGCCGCGATCCGGCCCCGCCGCCTATCGCCTACATCCAGGTTTCAGGCGGCATGTTCCTGGACATGACCATCCACGACTTCGACATGGCCCGCTTCCTGATCGGCGCCGAGGTCGAGGAGGTCTACACCCAGGCCGGTGTGACGGTCGATCCGGGCATCGGCGCGGCGGGCGACGTGGACACAGCCGTGATCATGCTCAAGTTCGCCAACGGCGTGATCGGCACCATCGACAACTGCCGGCGGGCCAGCTATGGCTACGATCAGCGGGTTGAAGTTTTCGGCAGTCTGGGCGCGGTGAGTACAATGAACAACTATCCCAACGCCGCCGTCCTCAGCGATGGGGCGAGCGTGCGCCGCGACCTGCCGTTGAACTTTTTCATGGAGCGCTACACCGAAAGCTTCGCCGCCGAGCTGATCGCCTTTGTCCACGCCGTGCTGCACGACACGCCTGTGCCGGTGACCGGCCGCGACGCCCGCGCGCCCGTGGTGATGGGGCTGGCCGCCGCCAAATCGCTGCACGAACGACGGCCAGTCCGGCTGAGCGAGATAGCGGCCGACGATGAACGCTGAGCGCCGCAGCCAGAGTCTGAATTCAGCGTCCAGCGTGCAGCCTTCGTCACGCAAGGATCCCCCCTTGGCAGAAACCACAGACCACAGCGGCCAACCCCTCCTCCATCTGAAGGGAATCTCCAAGAGCTTCCCTGGCGTGCGCGCGCTGCACCAGGTCCACCTGGAGGTGCGCCGGGGCGAGGTGCATGCGCTGTTGGGCGAGAACGGCGCCGGCAAATCGACGCTGATGAAGATCCTCTCCGGCGCCTACAGCCGCGACGAGGGGGAGATCATCTGGGAAGGCCGGCCCATCGAGATCCACAACCCCAAACAGGCGCAGGACCTGGGCATCGGCATCATCTATCAGGAGTTCAACTTGGTGCCGCAGCTCAGCATCGCGGAAAACGTCTGGATCAGCCGCGAGCCGATGCGCCACCGCAGGCTCCAATGGCTGGACTGGCAGGAGATGCGCCTGCGCACGCAACTGCTGCTGGACGAACTGCACCTGCCGCTGGACCCGAAGCGGCCGGTGGCCGGGCTGGGCGTGGCGCAACAGCAGATGGTGGAGATCGCCAAGGCGCTGTCGCTGGACGCCAAGCTGCTGATCATGGACGAGCCAACCAGCGCGCTGAGCGACGCGGAGATCAAGCAGCTCTTTGCCGCCATCAGACGTCTGAAGCAGCGCGGTGTGGCGATCGTCTTCATCTCGCACCATCTGGACGAAGTCTTCGAGATCTGCGATCGCGGCACGGTGCTGCGCGATGGCGAGTTCATCGCCACCGTCGATCTGGCCGAGCAGAGCGAGGAAGAGCTCATCCGTCTGATGGTGGGGCGCAACCTGGACCAGCAATACCCCAAGACGCCGGCCAGACCAGGCCAGGAAGCGCTGCGCGTGGAAGGGCTGAACCAGGAGGGTGTGTTGCACGACATCAGCTTCTCGGCCTACACCGGCGAGATTCTGGGCATTGCCGGGCTGGTGGGCGCAGGTCGAACGGAGCTGATGCGCGCGGTCTTTGGCGCAGACCCGATCGATTCCGGGAAGATCGTGCTTTTCGGCCAAGAGACCTCTGTCAAATCGCCGCATACAGCCATCCAGGCCGGCATGGGGCTGCTGCCGGAGGATCGCAAGCAGCAGGGCCTGGTGCTGATGCTGTCGGTGCTGCACAATATGAGCATGGCCAGCCTGGACAAGCTGACCTCCCGCGTGTTTTTGCGTTTGAGCGACGAGCGCCAGCAGGCTGCCGCCTTCGTCGACAAGTTGCGCATCGCAACGCCCGGCGTGGGCCAGCAGGTGCAGTTTCTGAGCGGTGGCAACCAGCAAAAGGTGGTGCTGGCCAAATGGCTCGCCAGCCGCTCCAAGATCCTGATCTTCGACGAGCCGACACGGGGCATCGA